>JBDLIZ010000441.1:0-5169 GCA_039714615.1 Pseudomonadota bacterium
TTAAAGGTGTTGCTCTCGGGTATCGGCTGTGCTCAAATGAGATTTGTAGATACTGTAAAAATAGTCTTTTACTACGAAATTGAGTGCGGAATGTACGTTAAAGCCCAGAACCCGAGGGACAGAACCCAAGCAGGGAACAGCGCCCACAACTAGGGTTCGGTCGACAAACCTCTTTGCCATGACGCACGATCAAGGCGTGGTATTCATTGAACAGTGAAGCATCCTTTTGCAGAGTGGTCTCGAAATCTCGGCGCAGTTGTTCATAGGGTTCGTCCCCTTCGATCAGCCCCAGGCGGGAGAACAGCCGCCGCGTGTAGGCATCGATGACGAACACCGGCCGGTCAAAGGCGTAGAGCAGTATGTCGTCCGCGGTCTCCGGACCTACCCCCTTTACGGCCAGTAAGGCCTGCCGTAATTGTTCGGTGGACCGTTGTTGCAGGGCCTTCATTCCCCCCTGAGACAGATACCATTGACAGAAACACCGCAGCCGGTCGGCCTTGATATTGAAATAACCCGAGGGTCTAAGGGCCTCGGCCAATCTGAGGTGGCCGCAATCCAGGATGGCCCGAGCCGTGGTCAGACCATGGCCCTTGAGATTTTCGATGGCACGCTCGACATTGGACCAGGCGGTATTTTGGGTGAGGATGGCGCCGATCATGACCTCGAAGGCAGTGTCTGCGGGCCACCAATGCTGCGGGCCATGCAAAGATAGTAGGCCCTGATATACCGTTTTCATGACCTGTTTGAAAATCGCAACGATAAGGGACCGGTCATCCTGATTTGCCCATTCAAGGTCTACGTTGTAATGGTTTTTTACCGGATGACTTGTTCGGAGTCGGTTTTACCGGTGGCGGCTGGAGACCGACTAAGGTAAAAAGCGCATCGCTCTGCTGCCGGGCCAACTCCCGCCAGCGCCCTGATTTGAGCCCGCGTTCGAGCTGAATCGGGCCGTAGCGGATACGAATCAGGCGACTCACCAACAAACCCTGGGATTCCCATAGCCTTCTGACCTCACGATGCCGTCCCTCGCTGAGCACCACATGAAACCACTGGTTGCCCCCCGTGCCGCCGGCATGCTCGATCTGTTCAAACCGGGCCATGCCGTCATCAATCTCCACCCCCTGCTTCAGCAGGGTAATGACCGCTTCCGTGACCTGGCCATATACCCGCACCGCATATTCTCGCTCGACCCCCTGTGATGGATGCATCAACAGGTTGGCCAAACCGCCATCATTGGTGAATAAAAGCAACCCGGAGGTATTTATGTCTAAGCGGCCAACGGCGACCCACCGACCCTCGTACAGACGCGGCAGATTTTGGAACACCGTCGGCCGCCCCGCGGGGTCTTTGCGGGTCGTGACTTCTCCAACAGGTTTATGATAGGCGAGTATTCTGCACCGCAGCGGTCCGGAGATCCGCACCCTGCGACCTTTGATTGTTATTCTGTCTTTATCGTCCGCACGATCACCGAGCTGGGCAACCTTGCCATTCACGATTACAATGCCTTGCTCGATCCACTTTTCAATCTCCCTCCTGGAGCCCAAGCCGGTACAGGCCAGGACCTTCTGTATACGCTCTTTCACGATCCGCTTTATATTGTACCTAGATCCTGCAAGTGATCTAGCTTGTATACCCATGATCAATGAGTATAGGTCAGTGTGGAACCTCAGTCCCCGGAAGCGTCATGATCACCGCTGTTTTGGTGCCACCGGGGGTTTCATCTTTATCCGCTGAGTGCTCTCCCTCTTGATTCGGGTCCGTACCACCGTCACTGGATTGTTGCAGATCAAGTTGCGCCTGGATCGCATCAAGGTCCTTTAGCTGCGCCAAGTTCGGCATATCGTCCAGGGTCTTCAGGTTAAAATAATCCAGAAATGCTCGAGCACTGCCATAGAGCGCAGGTCTTCCGGGCACTTCTTTATGCCCCAGGACCCTCACCCATCCGCGTTCCAGGAGGGTCTTGATGATGCTGGTGCTGACCCCCACGCCGCGGATCTGCTCGATCTCAGCACGGGTGATCGGTTGCCGATAAACAATCAATGCCAAGGTCTCCATCAATGCCCGCGAGTAGCGGGGTGGCTTTTCTTCCCACAGACGTGAGACCCAGGGCTCGAATTCTTGACGCACCTGCAGACGATACCCGCTAGCGACCTCCTTGAGTTCGTAACCCCTGCCGTGACATTGCTCTCCAAGCGCCTTTAGACACTGGCGTATCGCCTCGCGGCCGACCCTATCACGTTTTGAGTCGAATAGTTTTTCCAGTTGTTCCAGACTCAAAGGTTTGCCTGCCGCAAGCAGGGCGGCCTCAAGGATCATTTGCAACTTCTGCGCATCCATCATTGGTCCGGCCCTCCTTCAACGAAGGTATTGGATCTCACATGAATCGGTGAAAAAGGCTGTGCCTGGGCCAGCTCGATGTACTGTTCCTTGATCAGTTCAAGTATAGCCAATAATGTTACCACTACCCCGGTACGCCCTTCCTGAGGGGTGAAAAGACGGCTGAATTCAATGAAAGACTCTGTTTCCGAAATCCTTTTCAATAGGGTGACCATTCGTTCCCGTACCGATAAGGGTTCGCGTTGAATCTGGTGGTGAGTGAACATGTCGACGCGATCGAGCACCTTTTTAAAGGCCAGTGCCAACTCACTGAGCTGCACCTGCGGCAGGGGCTTTTTGCTATGAAGCTCGGGCGGTTTGGCGCGGGCCTGAAAGAGTTCCCGCTCCATCCGGGGAAGCGCATCGATATCCGCTGCCGCCTTCTTAAAACGTTCATATTCCTGCAGACGGCGGAGCAACTCGGCCCGTGGATCCTCTTCCTCCCCCTCCTCGACGGGACGTGGCAGCAACATGCGTGATTTGATCTCGGCCAGCATGGCAGCCATCACCAAATACTCGGCAGCCAGTTCCAGATGCACCCTTTTCATCAACTCCACATATTCCATGTATTGCCGAGTGATCTCGGCGATAGGAATATCCAGTATATCCAGGTTATGGCGTTTAATGAGATACAGCAAAAGGTCCAGGGGACCCTCAAAGGCTTCAAGAAAGACCTCCAGGGCATCGGGGGGGATGTATAGGTCTTTGGGCAAGGCGGTCATGGGCTCGCCATGTACCCGCGCCAGTGGTGAATGATGTTCTGCAGTCTGTTGCGCTATCGAGAGGGTATCAGACATGTATCGACTATGCTGAGCTAAGGCCCATGACCGATCTAACCTCGTCCAGAGTGGTCTGAGCGATTTCCCGCGCGGCCTCCGTACCTTGCGAAATGATCTCGTTAACGGCATCCATGTCCCGTGAGTATTCCTCTGCCCTCGCCTTGAGAGGCTCCAGCTCGGCCAGCACCGACTCTATCAGCGGGCGCTTGCAATCCAGACAGCCGATCCCGGCCGTACGGCAACCCTCTTCAACCCAGGCCTGTACAGTGCGGTCGGAGTAGACTTGATGAAACTGCCACACCGGACATTTGGCCGGTTCACCCGGATCGGTTCGCCGCACCCGGGCTGGATCGGTGGGCATGGTTCGAATCTTGAGCTCTACGGTTTGCGGCGATTCTCGCAGACTGATGGTATTGTGATAAGACTTGGACATCTTTTGACCATCCAGACCAGGCATCTTGGAGGCCTTGGTCAACAAGGCCTGAGGCTCCGGTAAAATAACCCGACCCACACCTTCCAGAGCCCCCATCAGTCGGTCACGATCATCCTGTGAGATGTTCTGTTGGGCCTGCAACAAGCGTTGCCCTTCCCGAATTGCCTGATGATCGCCTTGCTCTCGGTACCTGCGTCTAAGCCCCCTAAACTGTTTAGCGTTCCTCTTCCCCATTTTACGGATCGCCTGCTCGATCTTATCTTCGAAATCAGGCTCGCGTCCGAACAGGTGATTAAACCGCCGGGCAATCTCTCGGGTCAGTTCCACATGTGCAACTTGATCCTCACCTACCGGCACCTGCCCGGCCTTGTAAATCAAGATATCGGCGCTTTGCAGCAAAGGATATCCTAGGAACCCATAGGTGGTGAGGTCCTTATCCTTGAGCTTGTCCTGCTGATCTTTGTAACTAGGCACCCGCTCCAGCCAACCCAATGGGGTAATCATCGACAGCAGCAGGTGCAGCTCGGCATGCTCGGGCACCCTTGATTGGACGAATAGCTTGGCGGAATCTGGATCAACACCTGCCGCCAGCCAGTCGATTACCATTTCCAATACGTTTTCCCCGATAATCTGAGGTTCTTGGTAATGGGTGGTCAGGGCATGCCAATCGGCCACGAAAAACAGGCAATCGTAAATCTCCTGCAACTTGATCCAGTTCTTCAAGACACCATGAAGGTGTCCCAGGTGCAGAAGCCCAGTGGGACGCATGCCTGACAAAACACGTCGCTTCTGATCAGCCATCGTACTCAAACTCATTCCTCGAATGTGTCATGCTAGATACAATAATTTGACATGCCCCTTAAAAGGGTAATACGAAGGCCTTGTTGATCATGTCCGAAAGAACTGCATAGGGCGGTGAAAGTATCTGGCCAAGGATACCCAACGCCAACAGACCTAACACGATGAAAAATCCATACGGTTCGACCCTTGACAGCGCATAGGCCATCCTATCGGGCAACAGACCTGCCAGAACACGACCACCATCCAGAGGCGGTATGGGCAACAGATTGAGGATCATCAGAATAAGGTTGATGGCGATGCCGGCCTGGCCCATATAAAGCATGGGGATCGCTATCCAGTCGAAATCACCATACAGTACCATGCCCAGTTTGGATACCGACGCCCACAGCAGGGCCATAAACAGGTTTGCCAATGGACCGGCGACCGCAACCACGGCCATGTCGCGCTTGGGATTGTTGAGCCGAGCCATATCGACGGGTACCGGCTTGGCCCAGCCGAACACGAAACCACCAACAAAGAACAGTAACAAGGGCACCAATAGCGTTCCTACGGGATCAATATGTCTGATCGGATTGAGGCTCAATCGCCCCAACTCCTCGGCCGTGGTATCCCCAAGATATCTGGCGGTCAAACCATGAGCCACTTCGTGCAAGGTAATCGCAAATAACAGGGGCAAAACCCAAATGCTCAGTGTCTGTAAGGTGCTCATGGGGAAAAACCACCTAAGTCATTGTTTTCTCAAGACCTTATTTAATAAAAACTTAAATGTGTCGTTGAGTG
>JBDLIZ010000442.1:0-5168 GCA_039714615.1 Pseudomonadota bacterium
GGTATTCAACGGCAGCATCTATAATTACCCCCAGCTGCGTGAGGAGCTGAAGGAGCTGGGTTATCACTTTTATTCCTCGGGTGATACCGAGGTCATCATCAAGGCCTATCACGCCTGGGGTGAGGCCTGTGTACCGCGCTTCCTGGGCATGTTTTGCTTGGTGCTTTGGGAGATGAACGCGCGGCGTCTTTTCATGGCGCGTGATCGCCTGGGCATCAAACCCTTGTATTACAGCAAGGATTCGCAATGGGTGCGGTTCGCGTCCAACCCCCAGGCCCTGATCGTCGCTGGTGATGTGGATACCGCATTAGATCCCATAGCATTGCATCATCATCTGACATTGCATGCCGTGGTCCCGGCGCCGCGGACCCTTTTTAAAGGAATTCGCAAGCTGGCGCCGGCGCATACCATGACGGTAAGTGCAACCGGCGATTGTCAGATAAGACCCTATTGGTCATTGATCGCCACCCGCCCGGCCCGGCCACTGAGCGAAGGACAATGGATCGAACGGGTGCGCGAGGCCCTGACGCGTGCCGTCGAACGCCGATTGAAGATCGCCGACGTACCCGTGGGGGTGCTGCTGTCCGGCGGATTGGATTCCAGTCTGCTGGTCGGGTTATTGGCACAGCGCGGGGTGAGGCATTTGAAAACCTTTACGGTAGGGTTCGAGGATCAGCCTGAGGAGAAGGGCAACGAATTCGAGTATTCCGATCAGGTGGCCGAGCGCTTCGCCACCGAACACCATAAATTTCATATTTCCAACCAAGAGGTCCTGGAACGTCTTCCCGAGGCCGTGGACAACATGGCCGAACCCATGGTGGGCCAGGACGCCGTGGCCTTTTATCTACTCGCCGAACAGGTTTCAAAAGAGGTCAAGGTGGTGCAAAGTGGTCAGGGGGCCGATGAGGTGTTCGGTGGCTATTTCTGGTATCCGTTGATGCAGGCCGACCATTCTGAGGACGATCTACAGCGGTTTCGGAAATTTTATTTCGATCGCTCCCACGCCGAATACGCACAGACCGTATCGCCAGCCTTTTTGGCTGGAGACTATACCTCGCAACTGATATCGGAATTGTTGAATCAGCCGCATGCGGACAGCTTTCTGGATGCCGTGCTGCGCATGGATGTGACCACCCTGATCGTGGATGACCCGGTAAAACGGGTGGACAATATGACCATGGCCTGGGGGCTGGAGGCCAGGGTGCCGTTTCTGGATCACCAACTGGTCGAGCTGGTCCTGCGGATGCCGCCGGAGCTGAAATTGAAAGGGCAGGGCAAATACCCCTTGAAAACCATTGCTCGAGGCCTCATACCGGATGCAGTAATCGATCGGCCCAAGGGCTACTTTCCCGTTCCCGCACTGAAATATGTCCGTGGGCCCTTTTTTCAGCTCATGGAGCAGATCCTCAACAGCGCGACCTGCAGGCAACGCGGATTGTTCAATCGAGGCTACGTGGAACGCCTACTGGCGGATCCCGAGGTCAATTTGACACCCTTGCACGGCAGCAAGCTCTGGCATCTGGCCTTGCTGGAATTGTGGTTACAGCGCAATCTGCCATAGGCGGGGTACTAGTACCCCTAACAATTTAAACGTTTTTTTCTGCGTCAAAGAGAATAGACTTTAGGGTTGGATCGTTATATTCAACATAGAGGTAGACACGATGGATGCATTAGATCGAATTCGAGAGCAGGTAGAGAACAATCCGGTGGTGATCTACATGAAGGGGTCACCCAATATGCCGCAATGTGGATTCTCCGCCCGCGCCGCCGCGGCCCTGGGTCAATGCGGCGAGGAGTTTGCCTATATCAATATATTGATGGACCCAGATATTTTTCAGAACCTGCCGCAATTCGCCAATTGGCCGACCTTCCCCCAGGTCTATATCGATGGCGAACTGATAGGCGGGTGCGATATCACCGTGGAATTATTCGAGAAGGGTGAATTGCGGAAAATGGTCAAACAGGCGGTTTCCAAGGCGAAAGAGGCGCAGGTGGAGAAGCAGGAAGATGCCTGAGAGGGCAGAATCCAGATAAGAGACTAAAAAAGCCTCGAAAAGAGGCTTTTTTAGTTTTAAAAATGTTTTGAAAATCGACGCTTTACGCTCGAAATCCGGTGCTATTTCTACTATTCTTTCTACGGGCTACTTGATATTCAGCATTTCAGGAAAGGTCTGATTCAAGTTCTGCCATCGATTGATTACATTGCAGAAGATATCAGCCGTCTTTTGGGCATCGTAAATTGCTGAATGTGCCTCGCTGTTATTCCATTCCAATCCTGCGACCTGTACCAGGCGAGACAATACGGTCTGACCGTAGGCCAAAGCGCCAAGGGTCACGGTGTCCAGATTGCTGAACAGATGAAAAGGATTGCGTTTTATTCCGGTGCGCTCGACGGCGGCGTTGATAAAGCTCAGGTCAAAGCTGGCATTGTGGCCAACCAGAATGGCCCTATTGCAGCTGTTTGCCTTAACCGCCTTGCGGATGCCCTTGAATATAAAATCTAAGGCCTCTTTCTCGGGTAAGGCGATACGCAGGGGATGCCAGGGGTCGATGCCGTTGAATTCCAGGGAGGCCGGTTCCAGATTGGCCCCTTCAAAGGGTAGTACATGAGTGGAAAGGGTTTTGTCAGACGCGAAAAATCCCTTCTCATCCATGCGCAGGAGAACGATAGCAATCTCCAGCAAGGCATCGGTTTTCGCGTTGAAGCCGCCGGTTTCTACATCCACAACCACGGGTAGAAAGCCTCGGAAGCGTGAGCCTACAGGATAGAAGTCATTTTCAATAGTCATAAACAAAGCTTACATTGATAGAGCACTAGGTAAAAGTGAAATATTGTCCGCCAGGCCCCGACCCACATGAGGTTGCACATGAATAGTCAAGTACTATTACCAGACGTTGATGCCCAGGAGACTCAGGAGTGGCTCGATGCCTTGGATGCAGTAATAGACGTCGAAGGCGTAGAACGCGCGCATTATCTACTCGAGCAGATGATCGATCATGCCCGCCGGTCCGGCGCCAACCTGCCCTATTCCGCTAATACAGCATACATCAATACCATACCCCCCAATCTGCAGGCACGCCGGCCCGGTGATCCAGCGATAGAGCGCCGTATTCGGTCCTTCATCCGCTGGAACGCCATGGCCATGGTGGTGCGCGCTAACGCCGTCAGTAGTGAACTCGGTGGTCATATCGCTACCTTTGCCTCCTCGGCAACACTTTACGATGTCGGGTTTAATCACTTCTGGCGGGCCCGTACCCATGAGCATGGGGGTGACCTGATCTACATGCAGGGCCATTCCGCACCGGGGATTTATGCACGGGCCTTTCTCGAAGGTCGTCTGACCGAGCAGCAGCTCGATCATTTTCGCAGAGAAGTGGACGGCAAGGGTTTATCTTCTTATCCGCATCCGCATCTGATGCATGATTTCTGGCAGTTCCCCACGGTGTCCATGGGGTTGGGACCCATTATGGCCATCTATCAGGCCAGGTACTTGAAATATATGCATGATCGTGGTCTGGCCAACACCAAGGATCGCCGGGTCTGGGCCTTCGTCGGGGATGGCGAGGTGGACGAGCCCGAGTCCCTGGGATCCATATCTCTAGCCGGGCGCGCGCAGTTGGATAATCTGATCTTCGTGGTGAATTGCAACCTGCAGCGCCTCGATGGTCCGGTACGTGGCAACAGCAAGATCATCCAGGAATTGGAGGCCATTTTCCGTGGTGCTGGCTGGAATGTCATCAAGGTGATCTGGGGATCTTACTGGGACCCGTTGCTGGCCAAAGATAAGCATGGATTGTTACGCCAGCGCATGGAGGAGGTCGTGGATGGGGATTATCAGAATTATAAGGCCAAAGGCGGGGCCTATGTACGCGATCACTTCTTCAGTAAATATCCCGAACTGGCGGACATGGTGGCGACCCTGTCCGATGACGATCTCTGGCGGCTGAATCGTGGTGGTCATGACCCCCATAAGGTCTATGCCGCCTATGCGGCCGCGGTCTCCCATCGGGGGCAGCCCACGGTCATCCTCGCCAAGACCGTCAAGGGCTATGGTATGGGCGCCTCCGGAGAGGCTCAGATGCGTACTCACAGTCAGAAAAAGATGGAACTGGCGGATATGAAGGCGTTTCGTGATCGCTACAATATCCCGCTCGCGGATGAAGAGGTCGCCGAAGCCAAGTTCTACCGCCCGTCGGAGGACAGCCCCGAGATGCAGTATATGAAGGCCCGCCGGCAGGCCCTGGGGGGATCTCTGCCGATGCGGCGCATCCTGGGCACACCCTTGGAGATTCCGCCTTTATCTATTTTCGATCCCTTGTTACAGGGTAGCGGGCAGCGCGAGATGTCCACCACCATGGTGTTTATCCGGGCCTTGACGATATTGACCCGGGATAAAAAGATCGGTAAAAACGTGGTACCCATCGTCCCCGATGAGGCACGCACCTTTGGCATGGATGGCATGTTCCGGCAGCTGGGGATCTATTCCGCGGTGGGACAGTTGTACGAGCCTCAGGACCGGGATCAGGTCATGTATTACCGCGAGGATAAGAAAGGCCAGATATTGCAGGAAGGCATCACCGAGGCGGGGGCCATGTCCTCGTGGATCGCTGCCGCCACCGCCTACAGCACCCATGGCGTGAACATGATTCCCTTTTATATCTTCTATTCCATGTTCGGTTTTCAACGCATCGGCGATCTTGCCTGGGCGGCGGGCGACATGCAGGCACGCGGATTCCTGATCGGTGCCACGGCGGGGCGAACGACCTTGGCCGGGGAAGGTCTGCAACATCAGGATGGTCATAACATCATCACTGCGGGCACCATACCAAACTGTATCAGCTATGATCCGAGTTTCGGTTATGAGCTGGCGGTGATTCTGCACGACGGCATGCGGCGCATGTTTTGCGATCAGCAGAATGTCTTTTATTACATCACCGCGATGAATGAAAACTACGCCCATCCCGCCATGCCCCAGGGGGTTGCACAGGATATCGTCAAGGGGCTGTATCTGTTCAAAAAAGGGGGGCGTAAAAAACTGCGTGTGCAGCTCATGGGTAGCGGTGCGATCCTGCGCGAGGTCATCGCTGCGGGAGAGATCTTGGCCGAGGACTTTGGCGTGGATAGCGATATCTGGAGCGCCACCAGCTTCAATGAGCTCAAGCGTGAA
>JBDLIZ010000443.1:0-5157 GCA_039714615.1 Pseudomonadota bacterium
AAATTGGCAGACTACACGTCTGTTCCAACCCACCCCGAATCACCTGGAAATGGAGCAAAGAGGCCAGGTATTTATTTACGATGGGATGAAGGATAAAACCATTGAGCAGGCGATGGATATACAGTTTGACAGGGTGCATAGCATGATGTTCGTTCGCACAGTCGTCACTGATGACAATGATAAACCGCAAAAAGATCCAGAAACAGGGGCGGATATACTCGAAGAGGATGGATGCGACTGAGAGGCGATTAAGGAAGGAACTTCGAGTTGAATCCCTTTATTTGATACACCAGGACCGTATCCCATCGAGGTTGCTCCAAAGGCGATGAGCTGTAGCCTTTTATATTTTTAATTACTATCAATACTCAGCCATAGATAGGAATGATGTGTTCATCTGGCTGAAATTATATCGTCCAGAATTGGCAGGATGGCTTGGTTTCTTTCAGAAGTCGCATGCAAATTCAATTAGTGAGATCTGCACATGTCAGTTCAACGCTATCTTTGGAAATCGAGGTTAGATTTCAATAGAACCCTGGCTTTTAAGCTGCTTCAAACATATGAAAGGAGCATATCTACTCCAGTTAAAATCAAAATTGGGCGATTGCTAAGAGGTCCTCTCTATCCCCGGTGTCTACAGATGAAAAACCATATCGAGGAGCGTATCAAACGCCTTGCAGTGAGGAAAGAGGCGAAAAAAGAAGGCCGAGGCACCTCAATGGCAGATGAGCGCTCAACAATAACAGACAAAACGTTAGCCACACTTCATCAACAGTTAAAGACTCTAAAGAGCGGTATGAGATGGGCGACTACAGCAAGGGTTGGGGTCAGCGTGGGTCTTATCTTGTTAACTCTTCTAGGCTTGACAATAGTAACCAACGAAATCCGAGAAACCTATGAAGCGTTACATCCCACGGAGCCCTTTCATAGGCGCCCTAATCAGAATTGGGGTTATACGCCACTCCTAGCTGAACTTCCTGACTCAGTTGTTAAATTTGGCGTCTGGTATAGTAAGACGGCCGAGAAGGTTGTTGCCTTTTTTGTAGATTTTGACCCCTCCAAATCTTCCACATCAGCGCAGACGAATGCGCTGGGACTATCACTCATCTATGGAATACCATTGTTGATTGCGATTGTAATGGGGTATTACGAAGCAAAAAATAGAGCCGTTAGACGCATCAACTCTGTTATCAGCCACTTTGACAAGTATCGTAGGAAGTTCAGCTGCGGGAGGCCCTAGAGCACTAGCCTCTAACTCAATCTTTTTTCTAATGTATAAGGATAGATCGTGAGAGCGTAGCGAGCCACGATCTTATTCTGCAGTTGGACAAGCTCGGGGATTTGCAGAAGGGAGACGCTTAATATAGCCAATTCTCTTCAATTATATTGCGTTAATTCAGGTAGGAGATGAGACATGAAATTTCATGTTTTTATTGACGCCTTTCTTTCGCTTTTCATTTGTCTGCCAGTATTCGCAGACCAGACTCGAGATGAGGAAAAAGGGAAAATCTTGTTCGAAAATCACGGCTGTACCAATTGCCACGGCGCTAGCGGCACCGTTTCTCTCATCTGCTTGATCACGGGATACAAAATACGTAAGGCTCAATCTTCGAACAAGCCGTTATCGATACCATAATCATTAATTATCTGGCCAACAACAGAGCCATCCCATCCCCTACTCAAGGGGGGGCAATCGGGGCATTTAATTTTCTATGGAACGGAGTCAGACTAATGAATGTAGCGTTTCTGAATCCTTCTGAAAATGAATTGGCCAAGCGACAAATTTAGGACCTGCTGAACCATGAGTTTGGGGAAGGCCGACACAAAAAAAGAGATCCTCAATCAATGAGGGGGAGAACAATGGGCACCTTACTACTTATGGCCACTGTAGCCGCATTCGATCCGGGCACGATCCCGATAGATCATTGGCTGCCAACTTGCGATATCCCGCCGGTTGAGCCGGGACACTGTTATCACGATGTGGTCTTGGAGACGATCGTCTGTATCGACCCAGGCGAGTATGAATTCAGAAGAAATGATTTACTGACAAATGAGTTCCACCCGGAACTCGATGAGGTCTTTGAATTTTAGTCGTGGGGTGAGACACCATGCGAATCAAGGTTGATGTAGCCATCATAGGGGCGGGTCATGCGGGTCTCAACGCGGTTAAAGAGGTTCGTAAGGTTACTCAGAACTTCGTGCTTATCAATGGAGGAGATCTTGGAACAACCTGTGCCCGGGTTGGGTGCATGCCCTCCAAACTTGCCCTTCAAGTAGCCCAAGATTATCAGCGGCGTCATTTGTACGAGCGCTACGGTATCAGCGGCAGCGACAATATGCAGATCGACATAGGCCAGACCCTGGAACATATCCGTGATATCCGAGACACCTTCGTAGACCTCGTTCTCGCCAACAGCACGGATGACATGGGCGAGGAGTTCATCGCAGGCTATGCAGAGTTCCTGGAACCCGACGTGATCCGGGTCGAAGGGCATACCCTCTATGCCAAGCGCGTGATCATCGCCACTGGATCGCGTGCCTATGTCCCACCGCAATGGCAGAAGTTTGGAGATCGTGTCCTCACCTCCGAGAACCTCTTTGAGCAGGTGGATCTTCCTAAGAAGATAGCGGTACTCGGCCTAGGCCCCATTGGGGTTGAGATCAGCCAAGTCTTACATCGTCTGGAACTTGAGGTCACAGGCATCGAAGGTTTTACCAATATCTCTCGGTTGGAAGACCCTGAGGTAAACCGGGTGGCGGTCGAGACACTGGCTCGTGAGTTTCCGATCTGGTTGGGTCAACCGGCTGAGATCGAGAGACAAGGTGATCGGCTTAAGGTGATCGCGGGAGAGCGTAGCATCGAGGTTGACAAATTATTCGTTAGTGTAGGACGCATCCCGAATCTAGAGGGTCTGGGATTGGAGCGGCTAGGGTTGGAGATCGAAGGTCGGGGAGTGCATGGATTCAACCCGGCAACCTTGCAGGTTGGGGATCTGCCATTGTTTATCGCGGGAGACGCCAATGGGATGAACACCACCCTTCAAGGCGCTCGCGAGGAGGGACTGATGGCCGGCTACAATGCCGTTCAAGAGCGTCCCGCGGCCTTTAAACGCAAGACGCGTTTCACCATCGTTTTCTCAGAACCCAACATCGTTACAGTGGGCAGCCGATGGTCAGAACTGGATCAGGAACATACCGCTATCGGCCAGGTTCGGTTTGGGCCGGTAGGGCGGGCGCTCATCATGGGCAATAATCGCGGCATGATTCGAGTCTATGGGGACAAGCGCAATGGCAAAATCCTCGGTGCATCGATGATCGGACCCCGTTGCGAGCATCTCGCACACCTGTTGGCCTGGTCGATCGAACAGGGCCTGGGAGTTGTCGATATGTTACGCATGCCCTATTACCACCCAGTGATCGAAGAGGCCTTACAAGATGCGCTTCATGATCTGGTAAAAAAAATAAACAACGCCCCCAGCGAGATGGTAGATTTCGAAAGGGCGCGTCCAAGCTGGTACCGGAGCACAATGAAATATTCAACAGGCACTCATCAAGGCAAGTCCCGGAAATCCCATCAATATGCGTCGAGAATCTTGCCGTAGTTGAGAATTGTCGTGCCAACATCAGAGCCACCCCATCCCCTGTTTAGGGGGGGAGCAATCGAGGCATTTAACTTTCCATTGGATGAGCGAAACTTATAAGTGTACCGTTTCATAACTTGTAACGATTCCCATGCGCTGGAGTCTTGAGCAATTCTGTAATTGAGTATTGTGTCCCTAGGATTCGTGTCCCTAGGATTCGCGTGTCCCTAGGATTCGTCGATTATTAGCGGATTGCGCCACCGGAGATCGGGAAAGCGGCTAAAGTCGCGGTCGGTCGTTATCCATTCACTCCCCGACTCAATGGTCAAGGCCGCCAAATAAGCGTCGGGGATTAAATTTCCTTTTGCGCCAGCTTCGCGGCACAGCTTGCAAAATATATCCCAGTGGCGTGCTCCCGGCGCCAAAACAACACAGTTAGGCTGCTCCCGAATTGTGTTAACAAAACTCAGCACATCGCCAAGAGAGCTGGGCGGACTGAATACCTTGGGGTGAGTGACGATCCGAATTACGCCACTCAGCACCAATTCAGACAGCCCAAAGGCTTCGTCTGAATTGATCAGCGACTCTAACCAATCGAGATAAACCTTGTGATTAGCAGTATCTTCCCTGTGGGCATACACCAATACATTGACGTCAAGTAGCAGCATCCGGTCTCTCCATGGCATCTAACAGAGAGGCTGAATCATCCAGATCGATCCCTCTTCTCACACCATTTCCGTCAACCGTCTTTAGTCTTACCCGCGCCCGATGGTTCGGAATGTTGCGCCCCATTAGCTTCTCCCGCAACGCATCCTCGACTACCGCCGTGAATGTTTTACCTCGCGAAAGCGCATACTGCTTGACCTGTTCAAAAAGATGCTCGTCCAGTCGTATAGTAGTTCTCATATGTCATTACATATCTGCCAGCCATCAATATGTCTTAATTATGACTGCCTTGGCTCTAAGTTGCAAGTCAATCAATGAGGACACAAACAAGCAGACAAGGGGTCTTGTCCCGAGACTTCTCATCGATTGGACTTGCCAAATCCCTATATCCTGGAGCAACTACCGTACTGAGCTACCGCTGAAATACATGGTCTGTCCCCGATTATTCAATTTCAGCCAACATCAGAGCCATCCCATCCCCTGTTTAGGGGGGAGCAATCGAGGCATTTAACTTTCCATAGGATGAGCCAAACTTATAACTGTACCGTTTCATAAACGTGGTCCCAATAGATCATTGGCTACCAGCCTGCCAAACGAGGGTGATGTACCCGTCGAGTGAAGCGTGTTGATCGTTTGATGTATATATCTGATTAGGAGGGTAAGTCATGAAGATCATAACTTTGTTTTGCAGTGGCGCATTCTTGCTGCTGGCCAGCACTATGGTTATAGCGGAAAACAGTGTCAAAGTACCTGGCTTGGGTGGATGGGAAAACGATCCCTATGCGCTGGAGCCTTGCATGAACGGAGGTGTCAGTCAAACGGGTCTCTATCCCAGTCAAGAGATTGAAATCGCTGCCTTTGAGTTCGTTGCTGACAAGCAGGTAATAAACAAGGATACCTCGTTCATCGAAAA
>JBDLIZ010000444.1:0-5153 GCA_039714615.1 Pseudomonadota bacterium
CGCTCGGGGACACTCACCTATGAAGCGGTCGCACAGACAACCGGGAACAGACTCGGTCAGTCTACCTGTATCGGTATTGGCGCAGACCCGGTCCAGGGAATGTCATTCTGTGATTGCCTGGAGTTGTTTATGGCGGATCCAGAGACGGAAGGGATTGTCCTGATCGGTGAAATCGGGGGTATAAACGAAGAACAGGCGGCGGATTACCTGCAACAGCATGACAGCAAAAAACCGGTGGTTGCCTACATTGCCGGTCGCCATGCGCCGGCAGGGCGTCGAATGGGGCATGCCGGTGCGATTATCGAACACAGTTCCGGGCACGCTGAGGTCAAGATTGAGGCCTTACGAAGTGCAGGGGTCCATATTGCCGAATCCCCGGGCGTCATTGGGGCGACGATGGCCAGCGCACTGGGAGACTGGAGAGTCGGAATTTCGCCTTGATTACCTGACAGATTCACCCTGATTCGGAACCAGCTTTGGCGTGATGGGTCGAAAAAGTTATGGGTTCCCGGACGCTTTCATTAGAAAGATTTATATGCATATTAACTATAAAATGGTATATGGTATACAATATACCACTGTAACAAAATGCATGGATGCTTGCTGTGCACATGCCCGGACAGTGATCAGTTGTGCTCGGGTACCTGTTAACGAGAACGGAGGGTGATGAAATGAAAATACTTCACAAGCCGGTGTCATTGTACTTCATGCTGATCGCTGCGACCGTTGCATTTGCAACAACTGCTGTGGCCGCTGAATGGCAACCGAAGAAACCGGTCGAGTTCGTCATCATGGCGGGTCCGGGTGGCGGCGCGGACAAGATGGCCCGTTTGATGCAGACCGTCATAGAGAAGCACAAGTTTTCACCGAAGCCGTTTATTCCGGTCAACAAACCGGGTGGCTCCGGCGCCGAGGCACTGGTGCACCTCAAGGGTAAGAGCGGCGACGACCATACCATTATGGTGACGTTGAACAGCTTCTACACGACACCGCTGCGTCAACCGAAGCTTGGGGTCAACTCGCTGGACTACACACCTGTCGCACGCATGGCCGAGGATACTTTCCTGCTGTGGGTGCACAAGGATAGCGGCATCAAGAACCTTGATGAGTTTGTCGCCGCAGCGAAGGCCAAGGGTAAGGACTGGATCATGGCGGGCACGGGCAAGGCCCAGGAAGATGAACTGCTGACCAACTTCCTGAATTCCACCTACGGCCTGGAAATGAGCTATGTGCCCTTTAAGGGCGGCGGTCGCGTTGCCAAGGAGCTGGCTGGCAAACATGCCAATTCCACAGTCAATAATCCGTCTGAACAACTGGGTTTTTACCAGGCAGGCGATACCGTACCGCTCGCTGCTTTTACCAAGGACCGACTCCCGATGTTTGCTGATGTCCCCACGTTTACCGAGCTGGGACACCCGCATGTCTACTACATGCAACGCAGTGTTGTCGGGACGCCGGGGATGAGTGCCGATGCGGCAGAGTTCTACCGCAAGGTGTTCGCCAAGGTTTATGACTCGGATGAATGGCAGGAATATAAAAAGAAGAAAAGCCTGCTTGGTGATTTTATCACCGGTGATGAGCTCGCGGCATACTGGACCAACGAGATCGCCAACCACAAGCAACTGCTGATGGAAATCGGCGAAATCAAGTAACAGGAGGCCATAAGCAAGTTGAACTGAGTAAAGCCACATAGGATGCGGAGGAGAACACTGTGCGACGCGCTGAACTGGTGATGGCCATTGTCATGGCAATATTCTCCGCATACCTGATGTGGAAGAGCGCGGAACTTCCCATTGGATGGATACCCGATGAGGGTCCTGGTGGTGGGGCCTTCCCGTTCTGGTTATCACTCGGGATGCTCGTTTGCTCGGTGTGGATCATTGTTCGCTGGTTCAGGCGAATCACACCACCGTCGCAGTCTTCGGAACCCTTTTTCGACAGTCACTCGCTGACACTGATCCTGCTGGTCATCGGGGCGCTGGTATTGATGGTCGGGTCCATTCACTTTATCGGGGTGTATGGTGCGATACCGCTCTTCTTTGTTTTCTATATGCGATTTCTGGGGCGGCATTCGTGGACCAAGACCGGGACCATAGCCCTTGCCGCCCCGGTTGTTACGTTTTTTTTCTTTGAGATTCTTTTGCATATTACGTTGCCGAAGGGGGCTACCGAGCCGCTGTTTTACCCCCTGTACGACATTTTTATGTAGCAGTGCATCTGCGGATGTGACTGGCAGAATACACCGGCTCTAACTCCGAAACACAGGTCGATGTTGAGGTACGCAGCATGGAGATAATCCAACTTCTGCTTGACGGTTTTCTGGTGGCACTACAGCCGACGAACCTGTTTCTGGTAATTGTCGGCTGTGCGGTTGGGCTGTTCATCGGTGCCATGCCGGGACTGGGTTCCGTCAATGGTGTTGCGATCCTGTTACCCGTAACCTTTATTGTGCCACCGACCTCGGCAATAATTTTTCTGGCGGCGATTTATTACGGGGCCATGTACGGGGGCGCCATCAGTTCCATCATGCTGGGGATTCCTGGCGCCTCAACCGCGGTCGCCACCACCTTCGACGGCCGTCCACTTGCCATAAAGGGCATGGCCGACAAGGCACTGGTAGCAGCCGCAGTGGCTTCTTTTGCCGGCGGCACGATATCGATCATTCTGTTCACGGCCTTTGCACCGCCGCTCGCCCACGTGGCACTCGCATTTGGAGCAGCCGAGGAGTTTGCGCTGATGATGCTGGCCTTCGGCACCTTTATCGGGCTCGGCGGTGATGATATTCCAAAGACACTGTTTTCGATCTGTATCGGGCTGGTAATGAGCGCGGTGGGTCTGGATATTATCAGCGGGCAACCGCGGCTGATCTTTGCCGACATTCCCGGTTTTTTTCACGGCATTAACTTCCTCGTTCTGGCCATTGGTATCTATGGTATTGGTGAAATCCTCTGGACGATCGAGAGCAGCCGGGGCGAGGTGTCGGTTTCTCAGGCGGTGGTATCGGTGCGGCGCATCTTCAGTGCCCTCAGGGACCTGCTGAAGAGCGCCAAGACGGTATTGATGGGTTCTTTTCTTGGGTTTTTTGTTGGCCTGCTGCCTGCGGCCGGTGCGACACCTGGCTCGATAATGGCCTACGGCTTTGCCAAGACCATAGCAAAGGATCCGGACAGTTACGGCAAGGGTAATATCGATGGTGTCGCCGCACCGGAGTCTGCCAACAATGCAGCCAGCACCGGTTCAATGCTGCCCATGCTGACGCTGGGGATACCGGGCTCGCCAACAACGGCCATACTCCTGGGCGGTATGGTGATATGGGGGCTTGAACCAGGTCCGCGGTTGTTTGTTGACCATACCGAGTTTGTCTGGGGGTTGATTGCCAGCCTGTATGTGGCGAACTTTTTCTCGATCCTGCTCAATATCGCCTTCATCCCGATATTTATCGGGGTGCTGAAGCTTTCATTCACCATCCTCGCGCCGATCATTTTCGTGTTGTGCGTGGTTGGCGGTTATGCACCGACCCAGGATATGCATGACGTGTGGTTGATGCTGTTGTTTGGTGTGGTCGGTTATCTCATGCGCAAGCTCGACTACCCAATGGCGCCGATGGTGCTGGCGATTGTGCTCGGCCCGCTGGCCGAGTCGTCCATGCGTCAGGCATTGCTACAGTCACACGGGTCGATAATGGTGTTCTTTGATCGGCCGATTTCAGGTGCGATTATGGCCTGTGCACTGTTGCTGTTCCTGATGCCCGCGATCAAGGCGGGGAAGAATTTTATTGCTGCCCGGCGTGCCGGCAATGATGAAAAATGATGCTTTGTTCCAGCACGTTAGGGAATACCCCCGGCGAGTAGCAAGTCCGGGTTGAGCGGTCGGAAAGGCGTTGGTGTGCAGGTCGATGCCGTTATGCGTCTTGAATATCTGGTATAATGTATACCAGATGGAATTTGGATGGGTACCGGACAGGATATGCCTAAACAAGACATCAACTTGCGACCACTCAATGTCAATACTGTCCTAAAAGACAAGGTATACGAGGCATTAAAGGCTGCGATTTCGTCAATGGACATCTATGCCGACGAGGACCCGCCCAAACTGGACGAACGGCGTCTGGCAGAAGAACTTGGCGTAAGCCGAACACCGATACGTGAGGCACTCTCGCGGCTGGCGCAGGAAGGGCTGGTGCGAAATATTCCCAGGCGCGGTGCGTTCGTGGTTCGCAAGACCAAAAAGGAGATCCTCGAGATGATTTGTGTCTGGAGTGCACTGGAGGGGATGGCGGCGCGAATGGCGACGGTGCGTGCAAGTGACGAGGAACTCGCCGAGTTGCGCAAGCTGTTTTCCACCTTCAGGGATACCGAGGGTGCCAGTGCGCATATTGATGAATATTCAGAGAAGAATATCAGTTTCCATCAGGCGATTATCAGATTAAGCAAATGTGATCTTCTGGTAGAGATGGCCGAGGGACTGTTCATCCATATGCACTCGATCCGCTCACGCACCATCAGGGAGCGTCAGCGGGTGACAGGGTCGGTTATTGACCATATGCACATAATCGAGGCGTTGGAGAAACGAGACGGGGAACTGGCGGAACGCTATGTCCGCGAGCACACGGATGGCCTGAAGGAACATGTAAACGACTACGTGGACTGGCTGGAATAAGCCGTCGTACGTCACATGCCATTGAGAGAGCGACCCGGCTGGAACTCTCAGGAGGTTACACCATGGCAACTGCAGAAAAAGTCAGGGCACACAGCACGGCAGAGGATACGCTTGCCAGGAAAAACAGGGCAGCAGATGTCGTGTCAGGTGGACATCTTGCAGCGAAAGCGTTGAAGAACGCAGGTGTTGATACAATATTCACGCTTTGTGGCGGCCATATTATTGATATATATGACGGCTGCATCGATGAGGGTATTCGTATTATCGACGTGCGGCATGAGCAGGTTGCGGCGCATGCTGCTGACGGCTATGCACGTCAGACCGGCAAGCTGGGCTGTTGTGTTACCACGGCAGGGCCCGGATTTACCAACTCGTTGACCGGTATTGCGACAGCGTTTCGCTCGGAAACACCCGTACTGTACATCGGTGGACAAGGCGCGCTTACCCAGCACAAGATGGGTTCGCTCCAGGATCTGCCGCACGTGGATGTTGCA
>JBDLIZ010000445.1:0-5151 GCA_039714615.1 Pseudomonadota bacterium
CGAATAGGTACGGATGAGGTCCTGGCTACCGTGGATGCGGACACACTTGCAGCTGCGGATCTGCGCGGTTTACACCTGGAAGGGGCGGATCTGCGAAACAGGGACCTGAACCATGTGCAACTGCAGTATGCCGATCTGATGGGGGCGGATCTCAGCGCTGCCAACCTGAGCAATGCCGTACTTATCGGTGCCACGCTGGAAAGTGCCAATCTCAAGGGTGCGGATCTTTCCAATGCGAGACTGGGTAACGATAGCCACTCCCACGCCGCGATGATGATGAACGCCAATCTGGAAGGGGCCAATCTGACCCGGGCCGACCTGCGTCAGGTGGAATTGCGCGAATCGAACCTGGAAGGGGCCGATCTTAGTCGGGCCGATGCCCGAAGGGCCTCCTTTTGCCGGGCCAATATGGCACGGTTGCGGGCCAATGATACCTTATTCATCGATGCCAATATGCGTGATGTGGATCTGCAGGAGGCCGATTTGCGCTACAGTCATTTGAACGACGCCAATCTGAGCAAGGCCAACCTCAGTCGGGTCAATCTTGAGAGTCAGGATGAGTCGGTGTCTACGGTTATCAATCTCGCCAATCTTGAGGGAGCCAACTTGTCCGGAGCTAAAATGCATAATATGCTAGCGGAACATGTCAATATGCGGGGGGTCGATCTGAGCGATGCCGATCTCTCGAATGCGGTCATGGGGGGGGCCGTTTTACGCAGGGCCATTGTAACCAATGCCAATTTTAAAGACGTGGAGCTGGCGACAGTGACCATGGACTACGCCAATTTTTCCAAGGCACTAAACGCCGATGTGCCGTCCTACAAACCGAATCTGCGGTGAGCACCCAATTTAATATGCGGTTACTCACGGTCAAAAGAGACTTGCCTGTTCGTGCCCTGTTTCAATGCCTGTGCTATCTGTGCCTGGCGTTCCCAGTGTTAGGGTATACGCAGAACCCCGATAGCGTGAACAATATCATTGTGCCCGTTCGATCCCATCAGGTGGCGACCAATACCGTACCTATCGGGGGTTCCGTAGTAGCATATAAATCAGTCATATTGACGGCTCAGTTACCGGGACGGGTGGTGAAAATCGCCGGTGAAGAAGGCGATCGATTCGGCCGTGGTACCGTGCTCCTGTCACTCAATGTTGAAGAACTGCTTGCCAAGCGCCGCGCCGCGGAAACCCAATGGGCGAGTGCCGCCGCGGAATTGCGAAATACTGCCGTCCAGTATTCGCGTCGGCTGGCTTCACCCGCCACGACTTATCAGGCCCCCGGAGGCATGGGGGTGCCCGGCATGTTCGATCAGGTGTTTACCAATCCCATGTCCTCCATGATGGGCCTGCGCAGACCGGGGGTAGAGCGTGGCGCAGATCTTTATGGCGGCGGCGTCCTCATCGACCAGGCGCGTCATTCCCTGGAGCAGGCACGGTCTCAGATCGCCCAGATCGATACCAAATTGCGTGATGCCAAGAGCATTTCGCCGTTCGACGGCATAATCGTCAAAAAGTATGTGGAAGAGGGGGATACCGTGCAGCCCGGACAGCCGTTGCTGGGTTTCGAAGACATGAGCCGGCTGCAGATCGTGGCGGATATCCCCACCCGACTCAGCAACACCTTGCAGGAAGGAGACCAGGTTGCCGCCCGTATCGATGTCAGCAATATCACGATGTACGTGAGAGTCGCGATCATCTTTCCCAAGGCGGACCCCGTGCGCCACACGGTGCGGATGAAGTTTGATTTGCCACCGAACGCCAGGATTGTCCCCGGGACCTATGCCGAGGTGTGGATACCCGTGCCAAGTGTTTCGGGTGACCAACGGATCACAGTGCCCGCCGGGGCCGTGGTACATCGCGGCGGACTGCCCGTAGTCTTTGTGGTCAATGAACAGAAACGAACCGAGATGCGGCTGGTCCGGGTGGGTGAAACCCTGCCCTCCGGGGAGGTCGTGATCCTGTTCGGATTGCAAAAGAACGAGTTCGTACTGGACAGGCCCACGTCCTATATGACCTCCGGGCGCACGATATCGGAAAATACGTCTGATTCTTCACCTGCTCCACCCCTATCCGAGTGAATATGGATTAGGCTCTATTACTGTCGTCCTTTTATCCAGATAGTCTTCCGGCAGTTCAGATTGCAAACTGGTAAGGGTTTGGCGGATAAAATCTTCTCCAACCTCTTGTCACGCAGAGGGGTTTTTCCATACACGCCGATCCACTAGCACCCATTATCTTCAGCGTCACGATGATCGTCTCCGTTGCGCTGATCGGGCGATTTGCAGCACGCAAGCTTCATCAGCCATCGGTGCTGGGAGAACTGCTGATGGGCGTGTTCATCGGCAACTATTTCGCCTATGAAGGTTATGAACTGATTCTAGTGTTGAGGGAGGGGACCGCAGGCATGGACATCGTCTCCCTGTCATTGGCGGGTTATAGCTGGGAGGAGGCGGCCTGTAAGGTACTTGGAGAAGATACAGGACTGGCTTTGCTCGATATTCTTCGAGGTCCTGAGGGTGGCGTGTACTTGCGGGTTCTGCAGGCCACCGATGTGTTTTCCGAATATGGGGTGGTCTTTCTATTGTTTCATGTCGGACTCGATACCTGTATTGCCGAATTGAGGCAGGTCGGAGCCGATTCACTGAGGGTGGCGATACTCGGAGTCCTGGCCCCTTTTGGGCTGGGCATGCTCACGGCCTTAGTGCTTTTACCCCAGGCCTCCAGTGCCGAGCACATGTTCCTTGCCGCTACCCTCGGCGCTACCAGCATAGGGATTACCGCGCGGGTACTCAGAGACCTGAATCGGATACGCTCCCGGGAGGCCAAGATCGTGCTTGGGGCCGCGGTGATGGATGACGTGTTGGGCTTGATTCTGCTAGCCATCGTATCGGGCATCGTGGTTACAGGTAGCGTGGCGATCGGAGCCGTGGCCCATACTATATTATTAGCGATGCTGTTCATCATGGGCAGCCTGTTTCTGGGACCCTATCTGGTCAAGTTCTTGGTATGGCTGTTCTGTCGCATGGAGATCCTGGAGACCAAGTTGTTCATCTCATTTATATTTGTGATGACGCTGGCATGGGTAGCTGATCTGGCCGGATTGGCACCGATTGTGGGTGCCTTTGCCGCAGGGCTGCTCATTATGGACGAATACTTCAAACCCTGTACCCGATATCATCAAGATGGATTCTTGATTAAGGATCTTTTCGCCCCCTTAGAGGCCATCCTTGCGCCGATCTTTTTTGTTTTGATGGGCATGCAGGTCAAGCTGGAGACCTTCCTCGACTGGCATGTCATTCTCTTGGCGGTGAGTCTTATCATTGTTGGCGTTATAGGGAAACTGGTCACTGGCCTGGTTGCGGGACAAGGCGTCAATCGTCTGAGTGTAGGTATCGCAATGATGCCCCGTGGAGAGGTGGGGCTGGTTTTCGCCTCGGTCGGCAAAGGCCTGGGGGTGATCAGCGCACCGACCTTTTCCGCAGTTGTTCTGATGGTGATCGTTACCACCCTCGCCGCGCCTCCTCTGCTCAAGTGGACCCTCGGTGAGGGCCCGCCTGCGAAGGGCGGTGAGCAATAGCGCTCTGAAATCTGTGGATGAATGAGTCACTTGACAAAATGTATATTATTGTCATATATCTCATTGCAATCGTTGTGAGCTGATCTAGCCGTTTACCATGTCCGGAAATACCTTTGGAAAACTTTTCAGTGTGACCTCTTTCGGTGAGAGCCATGGCCCGGCCATCGGCTGCATCGTGGATGGTTGTCCCCCCGCAATGACGCTCAGTGAGTCCGATATCCAGGTTGATCTGGAGCGCAGACGTCCCGGTAAGAGCCGTCATACCACCCAACGGCGCGAGCCCGATAAGGTCAAGATCTTTTCGGGTGTGTTCGAGGGGGTGACGACCGGCACACCGATAGCGCTGGTCATTTTCAATGAGGACCAGCGATCCAAAGACTATTCCAAGATCAAGGAGACCTTCCGTCCCGGTCATGCGGATTACACTTATTTGAAGAAATATGGCCTACGGGATTATCGAGGTGGGGGTCGCTCCTCCGCACGGGAGACCGCGATGCGGGTGGCGGCGGGGGCGATCGCGAAAAAATACCTGAAGCAACGTTATGGCATTACGATTCACGGTTATCTCTCCCAGTTGGGTCCGATAAAGGCGGAGAGCCTGGATTGGGAGGAAGTAGAAAAAAATGCCTTTTTCTGCCCGGATGCAACCAAGGTCGCCGAGATGGAGGCCTATATGGATGCGCTGCGTAAAGAAGGCAATTCCGTCGGGGCCAGGATCAACGTGGTGGCCCAGGGCGTCCCCCCCGGATTGGGTGAACCAATCTTTGACCGGCTCGATGCCGATATCGCCCATGCCATGATGTGCATCAATGCCGTCAAGGCGGTGGAGATCGGGGCGGGTTTTGCCAGTGTCGAGCAACAGGGAACCGAGCACCGGGATGAGATTACTCCCCAAGGTTTTCTCAGCAACAATGCCGGCGGTATCCTGGGAGGGATCTCCTCGGGGCAGGATGTTCTGGTCAGCATCGCCCTGAAGCCCACCTCGAGTCTTCGTCTGCCAGGTAAAAGCGTCGATATTCACGGTAATCCCACTGAGGTCATCACTACCGGCAGGCACGATCCCTGTGTCGGTATAAGGGCCACACCCATTGCCGAGGCCATGCTGGCCCTGGTGCTCATGGATCATGTACTGCGACACCGCGCGCAGAATTCAGACGTGACTACAGAATTTCCGGACATCCCCCCATCCCCATAGAGCGCATGTTCTTTCAACGCTCGCTGCTTACCCGCGATTAGCGCCGCCACGACCCGGATGCCGACCGCACTTCTTCAGCACCGACATTATGCTCAGCTGTCGGGTTTCTATTTCTTTTTTTTCGCCAGTCTTGGGGCGTTCCTGCCGTATTGGGGGCTTTATCTGCAGGAGCTTGAGTTCTCTCCTCAAGCCATCGGTGAGTTGATGGCGATAATCATGGTGACCAAGATCATCGGCCCGAATCTCTGGGGTTGGGTTGCCGATCATAGCGGTAAACGCATCCACATCATTCGTATGACGGCCTTGCTGGCGGCGCTGGCCTATGCCGCATTGCTGTGGGTCGTGGATTACTGGTGGATGATGCTGGTTCTGGCGGTGTATT
>JBDLIZ010000446.1:0-5140 GCA_039714615.1 Pseudomonadota bacterium
GTGCGCCTCAGATTGCCCAAAAACAGGAAGACGACCATCATCGCCAGCACCGCGCCGCTGCCGGCAGCGTAAGCGGCGTTGCGCAGGGCATGACGGATGAATGCTGCTTGATCATTGACACGCTTGACGAGCACGTCTTGGGGGAGCAGACCTTGTGTTTTCATCCACTCGATGTATCCCAACACCCCATCCACTACCGCGACGGTGTTGGCCTGGGGTTGCTTTTGCACCGACAGCTTGATACCGGGAACGCCATCGACCCGGATACGCAGCTCTTCGGCGCCATGGCCTGCTTGGATATCTGCGACCTCACCCAGCAACAGTGGGGTTGTAGCCATGGTGTCGTTGGATCTTAGAGGTAAGTATTGCAGGTCGGATAGGTGTGTGAAGCGCCCCGCCACCCGAGTATTCAGCTCTCGGTTAGCCATGACCAAACGCCCGCCGGGGGTATCGCGGTTTTCTGCATCAATCAGCTCGGATATGTCCTTGAAGGTCAGGCCCGCGGCTGCCAGACGTTCCTGATCGATTTCGATGGAAATCTCCTTGGCCTGACCACCGCCCACCTCCACCGAGGCCACGCCGGGCAGGTTGATCAGTGATTTAGAGAATAGGTAATCGGCCCATTCGTAGAGATCGCTGATATTACGTTTACCGGAACTTACTACCAACTCCAGCACGGGGATCTGAGAGGGGTCCAATTTGTAGATGATGGGGGGATCGATGGTCTCGGGTAGAAATCGTTTGGCGCGGTCCAGGCGGTTACTGGCGTCTCGCAGGGCCGTATCGATGTCCGTCCCATAGGGAAATGAAAGGTCCACAGCCGATCGGCCTTTGCGGGTAAAGGATTCCACTGCCACTGCACCTTCGGTGATGGCCAGCTGCTCCTCCAGTTGCCGGGTGACCTGATCCTCCATGATGGGTGCGGGAACACCGCTGTCGATAACCCGGACCCTGATGTTGGGGTAGATGAGTTTCGGCAGCAGATCGATATGCAGCTGCCCCATGGCAACCAGGCCAGGAACTACGATGGCCAGGGCCAACATGGTGACGGCGATGGGGCGGCGGATCGACCATGCGGCAATACCGCCGCTGCGCAGTCGTTTTGCCATGCTCTAGTGCTCTATCGATGTAATAATTGCGAGTTCAGTTAGCTTGTCAACGTTCACGGCAAGGCGCGCCTCGCAGATAATGGCCATTCCCTTATCAAGAGGCGCAACGCCGTCCGTGGGCGTTGACAAGCTAACCCGAAGGGCGTCCCTGTGGTGTCCCGCCGCGGCGTTCCAGTGCTCGACAAGGTGATAGACATTGCCTTCGCACTGCGCCTTGCTGCGAAACACCACAGGGACGCTGAATCCGTACACTCACATTGATAGAGCACTATAGTTGTTGCGCCTGTGGGTCGACGATGTGCACTTGTTTCCCTTCACTCATGTTGAGTAGTCCGCGTAGCACCACCTGTTCGCCTTCATGCAATCCGTCCAGAATCTCGATCTTATCCTCCAGCTGAAGGCCTGTGCGCACGGTGACACGATGGGCCACACTGCTATCGTCGATGCGGTAAACGAAGGCCCCTTTGCTGTCGTAATGCAAGCAGGCGAAGGGTATTGCCAGCCCAGTGGTTTTCTGGATGCGAAAGTTGATGCGGGCCAGTTGTCCGGGCAGGGCACCCTGTGGGACGGGGTCCAGTTCAAGCTCGATCACACCCTGGCGGGTATCCGCGTCAATGACTGGATGGATGCGTGTGATCTTCCCCTGATGCAGTTTTTTCCCCAGGGCATCGATTTGAATTTCCACGTGGTCATTTCTTTTCAGTGCCGGCAGCAACAGTTCCGAGGCATGGATTTCCACGCCCAGGATAGAGGGTTCGAATAGGGAGAGGATATGGGTGTGCTGCGCTACGATGTCACCCGGTTCCTGCAACCGTTCACTGACGACCCCGGCAAAGGGGGCCGTGAGTGTCGTACGGTTGAGTATGATATGTTGCAGGTCTTCCTCAGCCTGGGCGAGTTCCAGTGCGGTGCGCGCCTGCGCCACTTCGTCCTCCGAGGCGGCATGGCGGGAGAATAACTTTTCCATACGCACCAGATCTAGCTCTTCCTGACGGCGTTTCGCACTGGCCTTGGTCATCTCGGCACGTACCACATCGTCATCCAGTCTCACCAGTTCCGCGCCCTTTGCCACCCAATCCCCCTCATGATAGGGAAGCCGTATGATCTGGCCCTGCTCCTGATTGAAGATCTGGATCTTGTGCGGGGCGGTGAGAGTACCGATCATGGTATGGCTGGTGCTCAGGGTAGCATACCGTACCAGGGCTGCCGTAACCGGTACCAGACCTTGCTCGGGTCGAGATGGGTTATTCGCCGAGGGTTTTTCGCAGGCCGACAATACCAAAAACAGGGTTGACAGCAGCAGGGCGTGAAAAAATTTCGACACCAATGGACCGGATCTTTGGTGATGTTTCTCCTGGGTTGTTATTAAGGTCTTCAATATGAGATTGCGCAGGCAATGGTGTGGTCTAAAAAGCTGTTTTAAAATGGTTTCTAAGGAAGGTTCACCGGTAATCCTAACTATATTTTCATGATTTTACAGAAATTACTGATAATCATGGCGCGCTTTGTGATTTTCTGATGCATTTTTGAGTGTGACGAGCGGGAATCGTTCCTCTTAAATCGATAGTGAAACTCGGCAAGATAGCGGGGAAGATGCTTGGCACGAATGGCGTGATAGGTGTCATGCAAGGCATTTGAAGGTCTTGGATGTCCCGTCTTTGGACCGCCTGGGAGCCTTCCGAGGTGGTCACCTCCACGGCGAAGTAGGCCTCCAGCCACGCACTCAACGTGTCCGGAGGCCTCTCTCCACCTTCCATTTGTAGACTAAAATTCTTTCGTAAAGTAATCTCGTTCATTTTTAAGGGATCAAATGAAGTGAAAGGAAAGGAATATGTATGTCTTACTTTAAGAAAAATACATTATGCAGCATCTGAATTGGGACCGATAAGAATTTGGGATTTTATCTTTACAATTGTGAATGAGTCCAAAGGGTACAGTGTCAGGTTGAAGAACAAGGGCGGCACTCAGCCGAACGCCTCTTCCATCTCTGCAAACGAAGGACGCGCATACTGTAGCGTATATGGTGGCGTTGCGGTGCCCACTTTGCGCTCGATTTCGATATAATGGCTTTCTTCAGGACTTAGGTGTTCATAGCTCATTGGTAGCCTCTGTAAATGGCTTGGTAACTGTTTACTTTACACCCAAGTCTTGTCTTAAACTTAAAGGCGTATCGCTATCAGTTAGTTACAGAGGTTATGTGCTTATTATACGAATTCAGGAGGTACCAATATGAAACTGAAATTAATCATTTGCGCCATGGCGTTCGGCTTTACTCTTACTTCTTGTGGCGGTGGTCCATACGCATTAAATGAAGAGGAATCGCTGAAAGCAGAAGCCGGTGCCCGTGACTTTGCCGAACGATCTGGCGGGAAATTTATCTCCTGTTCCGGTCAGGACAGCGAGAAAGACGGCTATGTTACTTGCACTGTGGAGGCGGATTCCGGTTCAAAAGACATTGCATGCGCGTACAAAACACGGGGATGCAAAAGCAAGACCTGATGTTGGAGTATCTGGATAGTCCCGGCAGACCCAATTGGCCAACCTGCCAGCAGGTTGGCCCAATAACCCGTATAAAGATGTATAGTGTTACCCTAACCGGCGGGTACGGAGGCTATACTCGCCCACTGCTCATCCAACACCGTTGCAGCTCCTCATCGGTAATCCGTGCATACTGAAGAGAGTAGGCAACATTGGAATGGCCTAACTGGCGCTGTACCGCCGCCGCATTGCCGGTCTTTTTCATAAGGAATGCGAACGACACACTTCCCTAACTGGCGCCGCATGATCGTTTGTATTCAAGGCGTGACAACAGGCGCATAGCTCCAGCTATGTCACTGTTGTCACAACGCCGAATACGAGCGATAAGGCAAGTCAGATAGGGAAGTTATTTTGGTAGCATTCCTAAGGTTCAGATCCCGGTTTTGTACCTTTCGTGAACTCTCTGCCGTGGCCACTTCCAGGGTGAAATAGGTTCTCAGCCAGAAGCTGAGGGTCTTGGGGAGGGACGCATTAAGATAAAACCCCTGCTCGCTTTGTCCTTCCGCAATCGTGGTATGGTCGGAATAGCCGCCGGAAACAGAATGGGTAATTGTGTTTCAGAGTCGGTTTTCGACCCCTTTACGGACTTTTGACACTTAGCAGAAAGCGCGCGCTTTTGCGCGTCGCTTGACTCGCTCTGGTTAGCTACCAGGCTTCTTTCTTACGAAATGGATCACAAGTGTCCATCACCTCGAAGTCTTCGATTAACTTGCCAATGATAAACGCTGCTGAGCAGTGGGCGAATCATCGGTAGGCCAATAAACCAAGCCAGTGGCTTTAATACTAGGACTTTGCGCATGAGGACAATGTATGCGTCTATTTCGGAAATAATTTTCTGGTTTTCATCTTTGATATGCAACTCTCTTAAGGCCTTGTGAGGGTCAATACCAATCTCACGTAACTCATCATCTTTGCCCGTGATATCAATCCAGATCACATCACGCATATTTTTACTTGCGAGTCTTTCATAATTTTTCCTGTCCTTGACGCATTTTGGGCAAGCTCCATCGTAATAAACAGTAATTTTGTGTCGTTCTAGGCTCATGCCCATATCCTCCCAGAACAGATTTAGGCAGCTAAAGGAAATTGAATGGTTGGCCGAAATCGGCCATTATTCAAAATGCATCGCAGCCCTCCGTTATTTAGGGTGCTGATAGTGAATTCAAGCTGTACATCCCGCGCTTTTCCATATTACCTAGATCACTGCAAGTGATCTAAGTAATAGATTGACCCCAAATCCGACCGGCTCCTAGGGCTTGATATAGGTGTACCCTAGCTGTTGCAGCCGGGCCAGTTCGGCCACACCGCTAGGTACGATATCCTTTTCGTCCACGTCGAAGAGATCGGTGTCATAGTCGATCTTTTTCCCTTTGAGGGTGTTGTTACAGACCTGGAATGCCACTGCCTGGCTTTTGAGGCTAACCACCTTGGATTGAACATTGGGATCTTCATTGGCGGTCTTGCGCAGGCTGACGCCCTTGCCATGAAGGACG
>JBDLIZ010000447.1:0-5137 GCA_039714615.1 Pseudomonadota bacterium
TTACCAGCCGCTTCATCGCCGTCTCGGCACTGCAATGGCTGGAGTTCGTCATGGCGACACCGGTAGTCTTGTGGGGCGGCCAGCCCTTCTTTCAGCGTGGCTGGGCATCCGTGGTCAGTGCCAATCTCAACATGTTTACGCTAATCGCGCTCGGCATAGCTGTGGCCTGGGCCTACAGTACCGTGGCCATGATATGGCCCGAATTATTCCCCCTTTCCCTGCGCAGGGAGGATGGCAGTGTCCCCGTGTATTTCGAAGCGGCGGCGGTGATCACCGCATTGGTGCTTCTGGGTCAGGTGATGGAACTGCGTGCCCGCAGCAAGACCAGTGCCGCGATCCGGATGCTTCTGGAGTTGGCGCCCAAGACGGCCCGCATCATCAGGGATGGCGGTCGGGAAGAAGACATTTCCTTGGAACTGATCCAACCGGGCGACGTGCTGCGGGTGCGTCCAGGGGAAAAGATTCCGGTGGACGGTATCGTAACAGAGGGTCACAGCGCAATCGATGAATCCATGGTCACCGGGGAACCGATCCCGGTCGAAAAACAGCAAGGCGAACGCCTGATTGGGGCCACCGTGAATGGCACCGGCAGCCTGCTGATGCAGGCGCAGCGGGTGGGTGCCGATACACTGCTGGCGCAGATCGTGCGCATGGTCAGCGAGGCGCAACGCAGCCGAGCGCCTATTCAGCGGATGGCGGATGTGGTGGCGGGCTATTTCGTCCCGGCGGTGGTGGGCGTCGCCGTCGTTACGCTCATTGTTTGGGGGTTCTGGGGGCCTGAGCCAAGACTCGCCCACGCGATCATAAATGCGGTTTCGGTGCTCATCATCGCCTGCCCCTGTGCCCTGGGGCTGGCGACACCCATGTCCATCATGGTGGGCACCGGGCGCGGCGCTACGGCCGGTGTGCTGATCAAAAATGCCGAGGTTCTGGAGGTCATGGAACAGGTGGATACCCTGGTAGTGGATAAGACCGGTACCCTTACCGAGGGACGGCCTCGTCTCACCACCGTATTTGCGGTCGAGGGGTTTCAGGAGAACGCGATACTGCAACTGGGCGCCAGTCTGGAACGAGCCAGTGAGCACCCGCTCGCCGCTGCCATCGTGGCGGGTGTGCAGGAAAAGGACCTGGAGTTGTTCAAGGTGACCCGCTTTGAATCGGTCACAGGCAAGGGCGTCACCGGTGAGGTACAAGGACGGCAGGTCGCTATCGGCAATAAAAAGCTATTCGAGACACTCCATGTTACCACGGGTGACCTGGCGGAGCGCGCCGAGGCCTTGCGCGGCGAGGGCGAGACGGTCATGTTCGTGGCTGTGGATGGTAAACCCGCGGGCCTGATTGGGGTGGCCGATCCGATCAAGGCATTCACCCTGCAAGCCATTCGGGAGTTGCACGGGGAAGGCCTGCAGGTGGTGGTGCTAACAGGGGACAGCCAGGTGACCGCCGAGGCCGTTGCCGGCAAGCTCGGTATTGATCGGGTAACCGCCGAGGTACTCCCGGAGCAAAAGGTCGAAGTGGTCAAGCAGTTGCAGGCGGAGGGTCGTGTCGTAGCCATGGCCGGCGACGGAATCAACGATGCCCCGGCACTGGCCCAGGCCCAGGCGGGCATCGCCATGGGCACCGGAACCGATGTGGCGATGGAGAGCGCCGGGGTCACCCTGATCAAGGGTGACCTTCGCGGCATCGTCAGGGCCCGGCGCCTGAGCCGGGCGACCATGCGCAATATTCGCCAGAACCTGTTCTTCGCCTTTATCTACAACTCGCTGGGAGTACCGATCGCGGCCGGATTATTGTATCCGTTTTTCGGACTCCTGCTCTCCCCCATCATGGCCGCAGCGGCCATGAGCTTCAGTTCAGTATCGGTGATCACCAATGCGTTGCGACTGCGGACAAAACGATTGTTTGAGGCGTAACTTTTCAAAAAGCCGGGGCACATTCCGACTTCCCCCTTTGAGAAAGGGGGATTGAGGGGGATTTTAAAAGAACTGCCCTGGGTTAGGCCTAACCCTTTCCTCGATTCACCGCATTGTAATATTGCTGTGCTATATTACGCATCCCTATATTTTTTTCTAGCAACAACAACAAAATAATAAAAATAAAGGAGTTTATCATTCATGAATGAGCATGGGATCAAAATCACTTTGAGTGCATTGGTTATCGCTACCTCGGTTAGCACTACGAGCATGGTGTTTGCATCCGACAAGGCAGTACCGTCTCCTGTTTTCAATCGAATTGCTTCATTTCCTGTCTACTTGAATACCGATATCGAGGTAGAAACTGTTGCGGAAATCGTCGATGTCAGCAAGGATGGGAAGACGCTTGTCTATACCGATGGGAAGACCGAGAAGCTTGGTTTTGTCGATATCAACGAACCAGCCGATCCCCAGGCGCTAGGCGCGATCGATGTAGGTGGTGAGCCGACTTCCGTCGCTGTTGCCGGCAAGTACGCGCTGGTGGCGGTCAATACCTCACTGGACTTCGTCAACACTAGCGGCGACCTGGTCGTTATCAATATAAAGAACCGGAGCATCGTTGCCAGACACCCACTGGGTGGTCAGCCTGATTCTGTTGCTGTGAGCCCAGATGGTCGGTATGCCGCCATTGCCATTGAAAACGAGCGTGACGAAGACTTGGGTGATGGCGAGCCACCGCAGGCACCCCCGGGATTTCTCGTGATCGTCGATATCAAAGGCAAGCCTGATGACTGGAGTCTACGCAAGGTTGAACTGACCGGTATAACCGATTTGTTCCCAAATGATCCCGAACCCGAATATGTCGACATCAACAGGAAGAATATCGCTGTCATCACCTTGCAGGAGAACAATCATATCGTGCTGGTTGATCTCAAGTCCGGTGTGGTAAGCGGTGATTTCGGTGCTGGTAGTGTCGATCTTTCAAAGGTCGACATTGTTGAAAATGACCTGATTGAATTGAACAGTTCTCTGGACGATGTGTCACGTGAGGCTGATGGCGTTACATGGATAAACAACCATGAGTTCGTTACGGCCGATGAGGGTGATCTGTTTGGTGGAAGCCGTGGATTTACCATCTATAACACTGATGGCAAGGTAATATTCACTTCCGGCAATAGCAATGATCACCATGTTGTGCGTCTTGGCCACTACCCTGAAGATCGTTCAGAGAACAAGGGTAACGAACCAGAGAATGCCGAGTTCGGAAAATTTGGCAGGCACAATTATCTGTTCATCGGCTCCGAGCGCTCGAATGTAGTATTCGTATACCGCCTGCGCAATAACGGTATTCCTGAATTGATCCAGACACTGCCGTCCGGCGTTGGCCCTGAAGGACTGAAAGCCATTCCCGGGCGCAAGCTGTTTATTGCGGCCAGCGAGAAGGATGAACGCGGCGACAAGTACCGCTCAGTGCTGAATATCTACCAGCTGCAGAAGAATGCTAAACCTGCTTATCCGACCATTGTTTCGTCGAATCGCAGTGATGGGACCCCCATACCCTGGGGCGCGTTGTCCGGTCTGACCGGAAGCAACGAGGACGCCATCTATGCTATACATGACAGCTTCTATAATATGAGCCGAATCTACTCCATGGATGTTGGCAGAAAGCCAGCCGTTATCAAGGATGAACTTGTCTTGCATGATTCGATGGGGAAGCTTGCTGCAGTTAATGCAGACAAGGTAAATGGCGACAATACTGTCAACCTCGATGCCGAGGGCATTGCCCTGCGGGCAGGTGGCGGGTTCTGGATTGCGTCAGAAGGAAAAGGTACGGTAGGGGACACCGACAGGCCATTTGAAACCCTCAATCTGATTCTCGGTGTGACCAGCAGCGGTGATATTGATCGTGTCATTGAATTACCCGATTCCACCAATGATCGCCAGGTACGATTTGGTTTTGAAGGCGTGGCCTCTATGGGCAATGTTGCTAATGAAGTTCTGTATGTTGCCTTTCAGCGCGAATGGGCAGAAGATCCATCTGGCCAAGTACGTATTGGCCGTACGAAATCGCCGGTGGCGAGTGGACCTTCTACTATTATCCTCTGGAGATGCCGGAATCATCGAACGGTGGCTGGGTGGGATTATCGGAGATCACGGCGCTGGGTCCTGATCGGTTTGCCGTCATTGAGCGCGATAATCAGGGTAGCACGGACGCCGCTATCAAGCGTATCTATGCGTTTTCTGTCGCCGGTTTGAGGTCACTGCCTGATTCGGCTGTAGGTACTACGCCAACCTTCCCGATAGTTTCCAAGAGGCTGGTTCGAGACCTGATTCCTGATTTGCAGAAGCCCTACGGGCAGATTCCGGACAAGGTTGAAGGTATGGCGGTGCTAAGGCGCGGTACTACTCTGGTTGTCAACGACAATGACGGCGTTGATGATTCTAACGGTGAAACCCAGCTATTGCGTTTGAAGCTCCATCATCGTCAGTAACTATCTGCTAGGGGACCGGTGGCGTTGAGCAAGGCTGGCCGTCAGGCCTTTGCCAACCAGTTGGACCGGCCCCGGTTTTCAGAACACATAACACATTCTACCAGCAATCCGTTGCGGGCAGCAGCGCACCAAATTGATTTAGCGTGAAGTTTCCGCAGTCGCCGTGGGCCTGTGCGCCCTTTCCTCGGATGTCACCTTAGATCAAAGGGGTCAGATCAAAGGGGTCAAGGTCAGATCAAAGGGGTCACGTCTAACATTCCTACATATGGTGATCCCTGCCTTTTCGATCGCCTAAGTCCGACAGGCTCCTAGAAATGAAACCGTGTACCTAGAATCAACTGTGTGTCATACGACTGGTTAAGATCCTGAACAATACCCGCTTCAAATACCCAAAGCGACAATAGGGGACAGACCACGTTTATCTACCGGTAACCTACAGGTGCTTGGCAAAACGGGTGCGCTTTTCATAACTCAAGCGCCTGTTGCCCTGTCCCACTATCAGATTTTACAGGGCGCCCTGGACTACCTCGCCAGGTACGCCGCCCCACCATTGCTGCAATCTTTTTCTGAAATCGCTCTGTTCCAAGGACAAAACCTCCATTGGTCGCCGAACGAATCTGATCCACCAGCCCTGGATCGAGTTGATAGCGAAATAGTTCTCGATACGCCTCCTGGCGTGACCGCACATCTCGGCCGAGTTCCTGATAGAGTGCATGGGGCCGAATCAGCGGG
>JBDLIZ010000448.1:0-5117 GCA_039714615.1 Pseudomonadota bacterium
AGAAAGATAGAAAACGTATCGAGGATCGTATCAATCGACTGGAGTCATTTGCGGAAATGGCTATGGCGGTAGCTTCCCAATTGCGGCGAGAAGATCAGAAAGCTCAATGACAGCGCATGAGTGACATCATCATATTCGAGTCAAATGCCCAGCCGGTCGAGGTGCGGCTAGAGGGAGAAACTGTCTGGTTGACTCAGAGGCAGATGGCGGAGCTATTCGCCACTACGCCGGAAAATGTGTTGATGCATCTAAAAAATGTCTTCAAAGACGGGGAGTTGGAGGAGCCAACAACTTCTAAGGATTTCTTAGCAGTTCGCCAGGAGGGGAAGCGGCAGGTCAAGCGCAAGCTCAAACATTACAACCTCGACGCAGTTATTTCAGTGGGTTATCGGGTGAATTCCACCCGCGCAACCAGCTTCCGCCAGTGGGCCACTCGCGTGCTGCGAGACCACCTGACCCAGGGATACAGCCTCAATGAGCACCGCCTGAACCAGCAGGGGTTGGCGGAGCTGGAACAGGCGATGGATTTGCTAGGCAAGACCCTGACCCGCCAGGAACTGGTCAATGACATCGGGCGGGAGGTCGTCGGCCTGATTCTCGGCTATGCCAAAACCTGGCGTTTGCTGCTGGATTACGATGAAGGCAAACTCGCCATTCCCGCGGGTGCGCAACCGTCCCGTGGTGTGCTGGGGCTGGAGGAGGCGCGCCGGGCCCTGGATGCCCTGGCGGGGGAGCTGCGTGAACGCGGTGAGGCCAGCGAATTGTTCGCCCGCGACAGAGGTGATGGGATGACGGCGATTCTGGGCAACATCGAGCAGACCATGTTTGGCGATCCGCTGTACAAGACCCGCGAGGAGCGCGCCGCCCATTTACTCTATTTCGTGATCAAGAATCACCCGTTCTCGGATGGCAACAAGCGATCAGGGGCCTTTCTGTTTCTGTTGTATCTGCGCCAGGAAGGCATGCGCCTGACGCTCGATGAAAACGGCCTCACCGCGTTGACCCTGCTGATCGCTGAGAGTGACCCTAAGGCCAAGGATCTCATGGTGCGGCTGGTGATGAATCTGCTGGCGATCGATTCCGGAATGCCAGACACATGAGCCCAGGCGAATACACCGAAGATACGCTGGTTCAGCAAACCACGGCCGAGTATCTGGAAAAGGAACTCGGCTGGGATTCGGTGTATGCCTACAAAAACGAGACCTTCGGGCCGGATGGCTCGCTCGGCCGGGACTCGGACCACGACGTGGTGCTGGCCCGGCTGCTGCGGGAAAAGCTGGTTGAGCTGAATCCGGAGCTGCCCGAGGACGCCTACGATGATGCCGTGCGTCAGATCGTGGCGATCGTGGCATCGCAAACCCTGCTGGCGACGAACCGGGAAAAATATTACCTGATAAAGGATGGCGTGCAGGTCACGTTTCGAAATGCCGATGGCGAGCGGGTACGCCAGCGCCTGCGGGTCTTCGATTTCGCTGAGTCGGAGAACAATCATTTCCTGTGCGTGCGTGAGTTGTGGGTGCGGGGAGACCTGTACCGCCGACGTGCGGATATCGTAGGGTTCGTCAATGGCCTGCCGCTGCTTTTTATCGAGTGCAAGAATATCCACAAGGATCTGAAAACGGCATTCGAGAAGAATTATTCCGACTATCTCGACACCATCCCCCATCTGTTCCATCACAACGCCATTGTCATGTTCGGCAATGGTGACAAGGCGAAAATTGGTTCCGTTACCAGCAAGTGGGAGCACTTCCACGAATGGAAACGACTGGCCGAAGATGAGCTGGGTGCGGTCGATATGGAAACCCTCTTGAAGGGCATTTGCGACAAACGCAACTTCATGGATTTGCTGGAGAACTTCATCCTGTTTGATGAGTCATCCGGTGAAACGAAGAAGATCGTTGCCCGCAATCACCAGTTCCTCGGCGTGAACCGGGCCATTGAGGCAGTCCGGGACCGCGCACACCGTCAAGGCAAGCTGGGCGTGTTCTGGCATACCCAGGGAGCGGGCAAGAGCTACTCGATGGTGATGTTCACCCGCAAGGTTCACCGCAAGCTGGGCGGGAACTTCACCTTCGTGATCCTGACTGACCGCGATGATCTCGATACACAGATCTACAAGACATTTGCCGGCTGTGGCGTAGTGGATAATGACCGCGACCCGTGCCGTGCAATCAGTGGTCAGCACCTGGGTGGGCTGCTGGCCCAGCACAAGACCTACATCTTCTCGCTGATCCAGAAGTTCAACCAGGAGGTAGACCCCGGGGAGGGCTATACCCGCCGTGATGATGTCATCGTCATTACCGACGAGGCCCACCGCACCCAGTATGGCACGCTTGCGCTGAACATGCGGAACGCCCTGCCCAATGCCAGTTATATCGGATTCACGGGTACACCCTTGTTCAAGGATGACGAGGTCACACGCCGAGTGTTCGGTGATTACGTTTCCACCTATGACTTCCAGCGGGCGGTCGAGGACCGGGCCACTGTACCGCTTTATTACGACGCTCGGGGTGACAAGCTCGGTATCGCGGTAGGCAACCTCAACGAACGCATCGCCGAGAAGCTTGAAGAACTGGAGACGAACGATATCGATGTCGAGCAGCGGCTGGAGAAAGAGCTGAAGCGCGACTATCACATTATCACGGCGGACAAGCGACTCGATCAGATCGCACGGGATTTCGTGCAGCATTACTCTACGGCTTGGGAGTCGGGCAAGGCCATGCTGGTGTGTATCGACAAGATTACCTGTGTGCGCATGCACCGGCTGATCGAGTTTTACTGGCAGGAACGCATCAAGGAACTGGGAAAACAGCTCGGCTCAATGACTGACGAGCAGGAAGAAATTCAGGGGCGTCGGCAGATTGAGTGGATGCGCGAGACGCGGACCGCGGTGGTTGTCAGTGAAGAGCAGGGCGAGGTGGACAAGTTCCGCAAGTGGGATCTGGACATCACCCCGCATCGCCGCTTGATCAAGGAGGGTATCGACCTGCCGGAGTCCATGCGGCAGAAACCCCGGTTTCGTAATATGCAGCGCATGGATCTCGACGAGGCTTTCAAGGAAAAAGATCACCCCTTCCAGATCGCCATTGTCTGCGCCATGTGGCTGACCGGGTTTGATGTGCCGAGCCTGTCGACCCTGTACCTGGACAAACCCCTCAAAGCGCACACCCTGATGCAGGCCATCGCTCGCGCTAACCGGGTGAGCGAAGGCAAGAACAATGGCCTCATTGTCGATTACTGCGGCATCCTGAAGAATCTGCGCAAGGCTCTGGCCACCTTCGCCGGTACGACGGATACCGGGCATGGCGGGGAAGGGGGTGAGACCGATCCGACCAAACCAGAGGAGGAACTGCTGACCGATCTGGCGGAGGCTGTCGCCTTTGTTCGTGGATTTCTGGATGAGCGGGGCGCATCGCTGAATGACGTCATCGAAAAGACCGGCTTCGAGCGTAACGCTGCCATCGTTGCGGCGAAGGAGGCGGCCAACGAGAATGACGAGACCCGAAAACGCTTTGAGGTGATGTGCCGCGAGGTGTTCAAGAAGTTCAAGGCGTGTATCAACGTTCAGGGGATCAATGCCCGCCGTGCAGACTATAACGCGATCAATGTGGTCTACAAGAGCCACCAGCAGGATCGGGACCATGCGGATATCAGTGACATTATTCGCAAGTTGCACCAGGTCGTAAATGAGGCGATCGACACCAGCCCGGGCGACTATCCGGCAGACAATTCCCTGTATGACATCAGCAAGATCGACTTCGACCGTCTGCGGAAGGAATTCGAGCGCAGCCCGGGTAAGCGCACAACAGTCCAGAACCTGAAGCAGGCTATCGAAGCCCGGTTGCAACGCTTGCTGGCGCAAAATCCCTTGCGCACGGATTTCCAGCAGCATTACGAACAGATCGTGGCAGAGTACAACCGCGAAAAGGACAGGGCGACGATAGAGCAAACCTTTGAGGAGCTGTTCCGCTTTGAGCAGTCGCTTGATGAAGAGGCACGGAGGTCGGTCCGTGAGGACCTCGACGAGGAATCACTGGCGATTTTCGATCTGCTCCGGAAACTCGGGCTGGATTCCGGGGATATCAGGAAGATCAAAGCGGTCGCGGTTGACTTGCTCGACCGACTGAAGGCCGAGAAGTTGCGCATTGACCACTGGCGCGATAAAGAGGCAACCCGTGATGCCGTGCGGGTCACAATTACGGACCACCTGTGGAGCGATGATACGGGACTGCCCGTCGATGTTTATACGGAGGATGATGTGAACGAAAAAGCTGAGGAGGTATTCAGGCATGTCTATCGAGCCTACCCGACGCTGCCGTCTCCGTTTTACTCGTCGAGTGCTATGGCGGGATAAAGCATGCAGCTGATTCGCTGTACGAAAAATCTTCAGAACTAAATGGATAATTTCTGAAAAATGAAGTTCCACTGCTACATCGGTATTGACTACTCCGGAGCCCAAACACCTGAAAGCCGGCTCAAGACCCTGCAAGTCTTTGAGGCAGCACATGGTGGCGAGCCGCTAAAAATAAATACACCCATGGAAGGTGCGAAAAACTGGTCGCGGCTGGAAATTGCTCAATATTGCCAGAAGGTACCGGGAGATTGGTCAGGAAAATGTGGCTAAACCCACAAAATTAATGGGTTAGCGCAGTTGTCCGCCGCTGGTTGAATGGCTGAAAAATAGCGGTAATCAAGAAAATTAATCGGGCACCGTTGGACCCGCCGCCGCGACTTCGGGCGGGACCATCTCCTCGTACTGTTCGAAACAGTTGTGGAAGGCTTCGGCCACCTCGTGCGTCTTGGCCACATAGGCATCCGGATCCGGCCAGTTGTGGGCGGGATCGAGTTCCTCGGCCGGAACGCCGGGGCAGGTTTGCGGTACCTGAAAATGGAAGACGGGATCGGCGCGCATGGAGACATCGTCCAGCTCGCCGTTGAGAACCGCGTCCACCATGGCGCGCGTATGGGAAATATCGATGCGGCGCCCGACGCCATAGGGGCCGCCCGTCCAACCCGTATTGATCAGCCAGCACCCCACCCGGTACTTCTCCAGCTTTTCACCCAGAAGGCGGGCGTATTCGCCCGGATGCAGGGGCAGGAAAGGCGCGCCAAAGCAG
>JBDLIZ010000449.1:0-5112 GCA_039714615.1 Pseudomonadota bacterium
CTATTGCTATCATCTGATAAAGTACCCAGAAGTCCTATTGTCAACGGCAGCAAAGCAAAGCGGATCAGCAGTCGATCTCCTGGGAACAGCCGTTCTTTATATGCGGCCTTAATGTCCAAGAAGGTTACCCGCACAAGACTAATCACTGTCGCCAAGAAAATAAATCCAAAGGCAACAATAGGCACAAGAATTATTTCGCCTAACCAAATACGCAGTAACAATCCCAGTAAGACTCCACCTAGAACGACACTGGAGTGATGCATCACAATCCAGTCTTGAAGCAGGTTGAGTACACGAGATTCTTGATGAAGATAAGGAGATAACGTATTAGCGGCTAGGATAGTGGCGTTTGGCAGACGGATGTCATAACCAGCATCAGGGGGAAGTCTTAGTATCAAGCGAGAGAGCAATTCGATGACATATTTGTGAGCCACTACCAGGACGCGCTTGCCGCTGATGAGAAGGGGATGTAATTCATTTTTCAGAAAATCCAGTACGCGATCATGGAATGTATGAAAGCTTTCTCCATCAGATAATGCTGAGTGATTTCCATACAATGCTGCTTCATAGGAGCGCAAACCCACCTGGCGCTGGATAAGGGTCTTGTTACGTAACGTGAATTCACCAAAATTACGCTCACTTAGGCGTGTATCCTTACCTAATGCTGGTTGTATACCAGCATTGTTGGAGAATGAATCCATGAGGATTTCAGCAGTTTGTTGAGCTCTGGTGAGGGGCGAGACGTAGACCTGATCTATTGTCTGACCACACCAATTGACCGCTGCCTTGGTAGCTTGTGCACGGCCCAGATCTGTAAGTGGGGCATCTACCGCTCCAGCAAAGCGATTCACCTCATTCGCCGTAGATTCTCCGTGGCGAACCAGATATAAGTTACCCCACTTTTTTATGCTTCTTTGATCGGGCTGCATTGTTTCCATAGTGAATGCGTAGCCAATTATGAACTCTCCACAACGGGTACTAACTATACTTTCTCTGTCATCTGATGGGTACTCATCTTTAAGAACTAAACACCTGACAGTGTTCATTTCGCATAACTCAGGATATATAATCGGATTATAAATATATCATTGGTTGAGTTGTTAGAAACCGGTCAATGTGTCATGTATGGAGGATGGTGGGGTAGTGTGTTGGCCGGGGCCATACTCTGGAGCTTTGGTGTGACCTTTTTGAACTCTTGTATTGGACAAGGTGGTGATATTCCGTAACCTTGGGCGAAATCTACCCCGAGTCCGTGAAGTTCCCGTAGAATGTCTTCATTTTCTACAAACTCCGCAATGGTCTTTAGCCCCATGGTGTGCCCAATATCATTGATTGCCTTGACCATTGCTCGGTCGATGGGATCTTCAAGAATGTCCTTGACGAACAACCCATCGATCTTCAGATAGTCCACCGGTAGTTTCTTGAGATATCCAAAGGAAGACATGCCACTACCAAAGTCGTCGAGAAGGAAACGGCAGCCCATGGACTTGAGCTCCTGCATGAACTGAGTAGCACGATCCAGGTGAGTAATTGCAATGGTCTCGGTGATTTCGAAGCACACCAGCTGTGGAGGTATGCGGTATTGCTGTAACTGCAATTTAACGAAATCCAGAAAACTGGCTTCGATAAGAGATGCCCCAGAAAGATTAATCGTGTATAGGCAGGTCGGTTTTTCCTCCTTAAGACTTATGTTCTTCCAATGTGTATGATAGCGTGCCTGTTCACTGCTAAACAGTTCGTTTATGATCCAGCGGTCGATATCAGGCATCAGGCCGTAACGCTCTGCGGCAGGAATAAAAGCACCAGGCGGGATTAAGCTGCCGTCTTCGTCCAACATACGCACCAGGATTTCTCCGTGATTGGACGGATTGCCTATTATATGCTCTGTGACTGGTATGATAGGTTGGTAGAACAGTTTGAAGCGACCACTTTTTAGGGCATCTTTTATCCGAGTCGCCCATTGCATTTCCAACAGTCGTCGATCTGATGCCTCGCGTGTCAGCTCTGCGAAGTGGATACGGTTACGGCCAAGTTCCTTGGCACTATAGCACGCTGCATCCACCAGGCTCATGAGATCCTCGACATCGTTGCTCTGTTCATTGATCACAGCGACACCGATGCTGGCACCAATATCAAATACCTTGTCAGCGTGCGAAAAACGATACTCACTGATCGAGTCGCGTATTGCTTCGGCGATAAGCATGGCTTTTTCCGGGGGGCAGACCTCAAGCAGGATACCGAATTCGTCTCCGCCTAAACGGGCAAGCGTGTCTGATGTTCGCAGGTGCGTTTTTAGCAGGGCGCTCAGGTTCTTCAACAATTGATCCCCTACACGATGACCGCAACTATCGTTGACTACCTTGAATTGATCAAGATCCATATACAACAGACCGTGTTCCTGTTTTCTTTCGTGAGCATTCTCGATTGCCCTGTGTAAGCGATGGCGAAACTCGGGACGATTGAATAGTCCGGTAAGGTCGTCGCGGCTGGCTTTCCAGGCAAGTTTACGTTGCAAGTGGCGTTCTTGATTCACGTTTCTCAACACCAGCACAACGCCATTGATATAACTACCTTTGTCCCCGATGGGAGCGGCTGAATAGTGGACGGCGGTCTCACTTCCATTGGGGCGAATCAGTACCGAACTGGATGGCGCCACAATCTTCTTCCCATAGTCCAGGCTTTCTGTGATTGGATTGGGCACCAGAACGCCGGTTTCTTCGTTCTTGATTTTGAAAAAATTGTCCCAGGCTTGCCCATAAAGCTCTTTAATCGTATAACCGGTTAGGTATTCAGCAGCAGCATTGAGGTATGTGATATGTCCATCGATGTCAGTGGTCAGTACTGCATCACCGATCGAAGACAGGGTGACCATGGCGCGATCCTGCTCCTGGATTAGCTCCTGTTGGACTTTGTGCTGTAGAGATAGGTAGCGCAGTGCGAGCAACACAATGACCGCAATTAGGGTAAACACCAGTAGGATGGACACAATGGCCTGTTCAAATCCCTCATCGAGAGTCTTGAGTGCAATCAGAATACCGATGGTAAGTGCCTCACCCCCGATCTCGATGTGCTGCAACATTCCCTTGTAATGGCCGGAATTGTTTCGGTAGTCAAACATCCGTCCGGGCTGATGAAAGGAATCTATCTGTGGGCTTTCAAACAGTGTGGAGGGGACTGGATGGCCGTTTCGCCACATGCTTGGCAAGGCGCCCAGTGTGGAACTGAGATGGTTTATATAAGCCTGGTCATTTAATTGAATAACGCCGCACACATATCCCAATACTTGGTCTTTGTGTATCACGGGATAGGAGCGCGACAGGACGAGTGAGGCATCGAACAACAACAAGTTATCCACAGGCCCGAGAGCGGAATATTTACATAGACGTCCACTCATATGTGAAACGATTTCAGTGTCAGCATCATTGAAAAATGGGGTATGGTTAGGCCTTGTCACAGTCAGAAAGTCAATACTGGAAACATCGTTTTGGGACTTTAGATAACGACGTAACTGAGGCAGAATCTCTAGTTCCATGGTGATCCGCATCGTGTTGTCTGCTGCAGTGCGGGATACTGCATCCTGGAGAGTACGATAGGAGCCGTTGAGGATCAGATCAAAGGTTTGCAAACCGGTCGCCAAGCGTTTCTCATAACTACTATATATCTGTTCTGTGAAGGTCTTCCAAAGTATCTGACTCGCTACCAGGGCAGGCAGCAAAGTGGCAATTACGAGTAGCAGCGGGAGGCTGCTCCGCTTAACGGGGACGCCCCACCATGTCTTCTTTTTTGAGCTTGCGGGAGACCAGATCACGGATGCCAAGTTTTAAGGCCCTGTCTTGTAGACGTGATCCGCTGCAGTTAGTAAGGCATCAGGGATGGTGATGCCCAGTTCTTTTGCGCGACTGGTATTGAAGACGATGGCATAGTCCTTGGCATCTTCAATAGGAAGCTCACCAGCCTTTTTTCCCTGCAGAATCCGGGCCACTTTTTTTCCGGCTAAATGACCCATTGCGCCGAAATCCACTGCAGCACCGCCAAATAGGCCGATCTTTGCGAAGTAATAATTGAGTGCCATCTCGGGTTTTATACTGTTTGCCGTGGTCCAAGCGAAGATTTCCTTGGCCGTGTAAGTGGTGCCATCAGCGGTTTTCAATGACAATGCGGCAGGGTAAATAGCGATAACGTTACCATCAGCGTTAAGTTCTTTGATGAGTTCGCTGTATTCAGTAAAGTCCTTGACCCGCCGAAGCTGCCAGCTGATGGGCGAACTCTCATTTGTGATTTCAAGTTCGAACTGGCGGGTAATGGCGTTACCGGTAGGTGAATAGTCGGTGATGCCAACCACCCGGCTCGATTTGTTGATGTTTTCCAGGGCGGCATTCATGACGACCAGGGATTTGCTAGCCCAGAGCTTTTCGTACACACCGGTGACATTTGCACCGGGTTGTTGTTTATTGTGCATGAACGGTATTTTTTCATTATAGGTCTCGGGTTGACCATTCATGCCGCTGAAGACAACAGAGACATCATCTCGATCCACTAGGGGCAGCATAACTTCCCGAATTGCATTGTCATCCAATACAACCACTACTTCAGGGGCGAACTTATCCACCAGCCTAAGTGCAATACGAGCCTGTTCTTGGATCGCTTCGGGTGTCGTGTGGGTCTTCTTGGTATCCATGTAATAGGGAAGTATTTGCAGATTCTCACCAACCACCCAGCCGGCCTCCCTCAAAGCGGCAACGACGCCATCCGCCTGAGGTGCTCCGCAGATGTGGTCACGCTCGTAACTGTGTACGATCATGACCCGGGAAGGATTGGTGTTCGCGTCTGCGAAAATACTTGATGTGACTGGGCAGATAAGTGCAAGAAACAGACTCAGATATCTCCACATCGAAGGTCTCCTTATGAGAAATGCCTCGTAGGGTAATCATCCCAAGGGTTAATGTAACTCAAGTTTCGGAGTTCAAACGGGGAGCGGAGAGGGAGATAACGTTTTGAGACACGCTGTTAATAAGCTCCCTGTACGCTCGACTGCGGCCTTCCATGGCCGCAGACGCTCTAAAAAAGCTATCTCCCTCTCCGCTTGATATCTCATTGGAGTAGCTGAACTAC
>JBDLIZ010000450.1:0-5105 GCA_039714615.1 Pseudomonadota bacterium
AAGCCGACCATCGAACAACTCAGTACAGGTTATGCTCCTGCAGTTATTGTCATTATATCAATACGTTATATTACACCCCACCAAATGAATCGCTCCCAATTTTGACCGTCAAAAAACGGATGGAATGTTAGTGTTCCCCTAGATGCACTCTTCGTTTGCTGGTCGGCATGCTTGATGTCAAACGTCATTATTGTAGTCATCGAGGATTCGGTCACGAGGATTGACCCTATATCTATCAAGACCGAGGTCCTGGCTCGGGATGTTTTCTACCTCCGGCTCCCTGCCAAGCTGTTCGTCACGCGTGCCATCCGGGCGGAGGCTGTATGCGTGAAGGCTCACCGTTCTTGGTATGAACGCCTCCTCCTGCACCACTTCCTTGACCGCCAGCCAGCGTCGCTTATCCGTGTCTCGGGTAGCCTGGCGTGCTTGGTTGCCCGCCTCCTGGACTTCGCTGCTCCGTGACGCCATGATGTAGTTAGCAGTGACGATGAAGTTAACCTGCTTTCGGTCGGCATCTACGGCGTGCTTGACCATCTTTTCGAATCCATGAAGCATCCCGTCGCGGCGCTGGTTGTTCGCCCCTTGCGAAAGCGGAGTCAAGTTTCGCCAGGTGTCCCCCGGACCTCCAAGGTTGTGATTGAGCAGATGGCCGAGAACGTAGTAACTGCTGCGTCCGCTGCTGCTTCGGCGCTGGTTTAGCCGGGCGTAGGGAGCGTACTGTCTAAGAGAGGATTTAGGCTTACTGCCCTCGAAATTCCGGTTGTGGGTGAGTCTGAGGACCGTCGCGCTGGTTCCGTAACCCATGGCGTTGGTTGCGCCGTAGACTGGTTGCGTTGAAGGTGAATCGTTGATGCCGGCTGGCATGAACAGAGCGGTGACCTCGGCGAGTTCGCCGATCAGTCCATCGATGACCTCTGCGTGGTCGGTCGGCGTGCCCCCTCTGGTACCGAGGGAAGAAGCAACTACGGGCGCGACTACCGCAGCGTTGATGGCCTGGTCCAACTGGCCTGCGATCCTCGCGGCTCGACTTTTATTGCCTGCCTGTTCCGGCGGAACTTGGGTATCCAAGATAAACTTGGAATAGGGGGTAGGATCAGAGGCGATCATCAGCCTTGCCCTGTGTTCGCTGCCTTGTATGTAGACACTGTGCTGCTGGCCGTCTGTGGACTGGAAACCGTGTCGTGCCCGCCACCACTGAAAAACCCTCCTACCCACTTCCGCTCCAAACGCCTTACCTTTGAGAAAAAGCGACTTAGCCTTCTTGACGATAAACCCAACCACCTTGTCAATCGCCGCATCCACCCTGGCCTGAATCCCCTTGATGATTCCTTTGATGCGCTCGGCGATACCGCCGAGGTTAAGGAGTCGTGCGAGGAAGCCGATGACGACCGGGACCGTCCGGGCCATGGTATTTTCGACATAGTTGGCCGCGGCGGTGAGCTTGCCTAGGGCGATGTTGGTGATGGAGTCGAAGACGGCATTGGCCAGTGCCATGATCTGGTTCATGCGCTCGATGAAGAACGCGATGGTGTTGTATACGGTCATGATCGCCTGGATGATGGCACCGACCGGGTTGAACATGGTAACGAGTTTGGCGATCGCCCCCTTGACGATCTTGGTCACCACCCAATCGCGGATGGCGCCGATTACCGTGTCCCACAGTGAGCCCATATATTCGAGCAACTTGTTCCAGGCTGCCATGAGGCCCTGGGTGACGAGGATCTTCACGAACTCGAAGGACTGCTCCAGGAAGCGCACGCGTTTCTCACCGATGAGCTTGACCAGCTTCTTGCGCAGGTATGCGTATGTAAGTCCAAGCACCTGCAGGACGATGGACAGGATCCCCTTGAAATCGAACTTCTCCGGCAGCTTCAATCCCGCGCCCTGAAGGGCACCGAACAGCCATCCCAGGAGCCCGGCCTTGAGGTGGATCCAGATATTGCCCATGAACTGTGTGAAGCCCTGCTGAACGGCCTGCAACAGGTTCTTCAGAAAACCGATCGGGTCGCTGACGATCAGGTGGAAGACGTCACCCGCCTTGCGGATGACAGCCATGATCTTCTCGCCATAGCCCCCCGCCAGAGACAGCACACCGGCGAAGATAAACTCGAGGACCTTCCGGCCGACCGCACCCACAAAGTTCCGGATGCGCTCGAGCGGCGGGCCGAAGATGCGCTTGAGCCGCTCGATAACACCCGGCGGATTCGTGATGTCCGTTACGCTAAGCGAGGTGTAGAACTGCTGGAATAGGACCCTGATGGTATTCCAGGTCAGATTCAGGCGCACGATCTGATCGTTGAGCCAGGCGAAGGCACGCTCGATGGCACCCGAGCGCTGCAGGTTCTCGAACAGCTGCTCACCACGCGGGACCAGGCGCAGGAATGCCCCGATGAGCGTCACCGCATTACGCTCCACGGTTTCACCGGTGACCGGGTTGCGCCCCAGGATGACGGTGAGCAGATGGAACCCCGGGATCTTGTGGACCCAGACAGCCAGCTTCTCGAGCAGCGCACGTTTCGCCGCGCCACCGAGGTCCTTGGCCTTCTCGACCACCCCACCTACCAACTTCTTGAGTCCACTAAAGAAGCCCTTTTTCTCGGTCTCGTTCTCGGGCTCTGCTGCTGCTACCTCGGAGACGGACTCGTCGAGCACCCGTCGCTGCACCGCAGCACGCTGCTGGACCACGTGCGCGAGCTCATGGGCCATCAGGCGGCGATTATCAGTACTCTGGCCCTTGCCGAACCAGATGTAATTACGGTAGGTAAAGGCACGTGCGCGCAGGCTCGCCGCATCCGCCTGGTCCCGAGAGTTGTCATGCAGGCGCACGTGGGCGAACCGGTAACCCATGCGTGGCTCCATGAAATTACGCACACGGGTCGGTAAAGCACGGCCGCTGTCAGGTGAAACGATGCGGGCCGCAACACTCGGACTGGACACATGCGGGTCAACGCTTCCGATGGATTTGAGCTGGATCCCTTCGGTATCTTCCGACGTAAGGCCTTCGCCGACATCGGCATCAGACCCGGCGTTGTCCTCATGGTCCTCCAGCCCCTCGTCTGCAGCCGTCTCGGCTAGAACCTGGCGTTGGACATGTTCCTCGACGGGTTCTGGTTCCTCCTCTGCTTCCGCCGACTCGGTGCGTTGAATGCTCGACACCGGGACGCCCTCATCCGCTGCTTGCATCGATGCCTCGTCCGCATCGCGTCGCACCGATCGCTCGCCGTTCTCCTCCTCGTGCTCATTGGTCTCGCGAAGGTCCGGCGACTCCGGCATGCGTAATACCCGGTCCGCTATCGCATCCGCCTCCCGTTCGTAACTGTCGCCGGAAGGGCCAATCGGGAGCTTGGCCTGAGGCATCGGCTTGCGCAGCATATTGCGGATCTCCGCACGCTGCACCTGCGATTCCGCCCGCATCGACGAGACAACCCGCCTAACCGACTTACGTACCGGACCTGTCGAACTCTGAGTCTTTGTCGCCAATGCCTTCATAGCCATCTCTCTTCACATTACGTCCCACGCACCACTTCGAACGAGAACGCAATCTAGGATCGCTTAGGTCCTCTAGCGGGTCCAATTCACCGCGCCGAGCGCCTGCTCTGTTCCGTCGTAGTTCATGCTGTGAAGCAACAAGTTATCCGCCGAATCGTAATGGGTTTGGAACTCCGTAATCACCTTGTGCAGATCCTCTGGACGCTGCTTCTGCTTAATGACCAGATCGAATTTCAGGTTCTGGAAATAGCGATGCAGGTTTTCGATCACCATACGCTGATCCATCGGGATACCATAGACATACTCTTCCAGACGGCCACCGAGTTTCACATAGATCTCACTCTGGGGAGACTTCTTCCAGGCCCTGCGGATCTCACTGACGATGTACCCCTTGATGGAGAATGGATCCACCGACTCAGGAATAAAGTTTTCACTCACCAGCGCAAACCATGAATCGCCAGCGATACCTAACTTGCCTTCTTTCATACGGTTGAAAAGGAAGGATGTCTTGCCGGCACCCCAGTCGGAACCAAGAATAAAGTGAACATTCGCCTCATCCAGGCCGGGGTCGAGATCCGGTACTACCTCCGCAATTTCAAGCATTCTAGCAGCAACGAATGCATCCCGATTTGCCTGCGACAAGTCGATGTGGGGATTGGCATAGGGGAACAGGTCGTCCCAGTAGGCACTGGTTACCAGTATGTCACGATCAGCCGCATAGAGATTGATATAGTCCACGACGTCGACCCGCCAGCGGAAATTATACTCAGCCGTCGTGCTCTCACCGGTGTAATCGTCGTAATCCATCTTAAGACGTTCATAGGCTTCTTGAATATCGCTGATCGTCTTAGGCATATAGACAGAACCAAACCGGTCGAAACATAGCATCATATCAATGCGCTTGTTATCAAGAATGTCCTTTAGCTCATTAGGCTCTGATACAATCTTTTTCCCTGCCATGACATCTTGCGCCATTGCGCGGATATTCGGTCGGTAGCTCAACGTGAGATCGATGAGACATTCAATATCGATGTTTGCAGCCTTAACACCGGCATTCAGAAATCGCAGCAGATTGCGCGAATCCTTGTTGAAGGTGAGAACACCCACCCGCTTGTTCTCCAACAGTTCATAGTAGTCTTGACGTGATTCAATGAACATTCAGCCTCTCCTATTCATAAGGGTGAGCGGTTGCACTTCCGAAGCAGACCATTGAGGAAGTATTTAAGGGCGACTTCTGCAACCGACTGGCCCTAATTCGTGTAAAATGCACAATCCTCAATCAGGTTCTATCGGGCGACTGTAGGCTTGTGCGATCGATACGCTCCGCCCAGCAACAATGATCACTCCGTCGCGACGACTGGTTCCAGACATACTCGCCACACGAAACTTAACAGTTCCATCACCTTGACCACTGCTGCCCGATGTTATCGTAATCCAGTTATTGGCTGGTGGAACCTGCGCCGTCCATGCACAGTGTGTGGGGACACCAACAACTATTTGACCCGTACCACCATTCTGACTGAAGTTTTACGTTTTTTCTGAGCAGTCAGAAATTATTTAGCGCATTATGCGAGCGTTTTGTATTTGGCAGAATGGATCAATAATAACCAAGTAGC
>JBDLIZ010000451.1:0-5090 GCA_039714615.1 Pseudomonadota bacterium
GTCTTTGAGGACCCCTAAGACCGCACTGACCGTGGTCTCGACCTGTTCCTTAGGACCTTGGGCCGCCTTAGCGGTGGCTGTCAAAACCAGGAGTAGTACAAATGCCAGAAACCGTGTATTCGTCCAGATATTCATACCGAATCCTTGTTGATTCATAGGGATCAAAATACCAATACCATGCGTGAGGAATGCTACTTGCTGGAATCGCCTTCGAAGATATATTTGCTGATCAGCTCCTCCAGCATGATGGCCGACTCTGTATCTTCGATCTCCATACCCTCCTGGAGATAGTCTTCGGCCCCGCCTGGACTGATCTTTATAAATTTATCCCCAATGATACCCTGAGTGCGTATCGAGGCGATGACATCTTCCTGCAGCTTGACATTTTTGTCGATGGACAACTCCACTTCGGCCTCATAGTCTTCGAGATCCAATTGTATCGCCGAGACACTGCCGACCTTTACCCCGGCGAGTTCCACGGACGCGCCTTCCTTGAGCCCGGAGATCGAAATAAATCGGGCCTTGACCGAATAGGACTCATCCTTGAAAACCCCTACATCACCCAGTTTGATGGCCAGATAGGAAAAACACGCCAGCCCGAGGATCAGAAACAGGCCCACGACCATCTCGATATTAAGTCGCTTCATAAGTGATTCCAATTGAATGTCCTAGCACCATCGCTACACCATGATCGAACTGATCAGATAATCAGCAAATAACACGGAGATCGATGAAAGCACTACTGCATCGGTGGTAATGCGGCTTACCCCTTCGGCACCATAGGCCCCGGTTCTTTCCAGGTGCAGGAAAAAACCCTTGGCAGAGCAGATCCAGATGATCAGCAGACCAAAAACCAGCGATTTCACCAGTCCCATCTGAATATCGCCCCACAGCAACGTATCATACATCCCCTGAAAATAGGCCCCCGAATTTACCTCGAACAATCCCACGCCAACCATATAGCCTCCAAATAACCCGACCACATCGAACAGACTGGTCAACAGGGGTAAGGATATGATTCCGGCCACCAGTTTGGGGGCAATCAAGAACTTGTAAGGGTCGATAGCCATGCACTCCAACGCATCGATCTGTTCCTCACTGCGCATGATACCTATCTCCGCACAAATGGCAGACCCGGCGCGACCAATCACCATCAATGCCGTCAACACGGGGCCAAGCTCGCGGATTAAACTCAAACCCACCGCCGAACCTAACAAACTCACGGAGCCAAAACGCACTAGGGTGTCGTAGAATTGCAGCGCCACCACCATGCCGACAAAGACACCCGCGACCAGAATGACCAACACGGAACGCGCACCGATGAAGTGAATCTGTTTGATCACGGGAAAGAGCTTGTACGGCGGTACTAGGATCCGAAACGAGGCGACCAACAACAATATCGTCATCCGCCCAGTCTGCTGCACGTAATACAGAAAGCGGTCACCGAGCCGCTCGATGTTTTTCCCTATGACTGCAAGCATGATTTCATTCTTGGGTCAGCATTCCTCACGGTCGTGATCCGGTTAATCGCTGGAGGTATTCATGAGCGTCAACCTCCCCTGCACTGGGTTTACGGTTGATCAGCTTCTGGATATGTTCATCCTCCGACTGGCGCACCTGGTCTACCGTCCCTGTCATGATAAGTTGCCCCTCATCGATCACCGTAATCCGGTCGGCGATATTGAATGCGCTCTCCAGTTCGTGGGTGACGACCACGATGGTCATGTTCATCGCCTGGCGAAGCAGCAGGATCAGTTCGTCCAGTTCCGCCGATGTTACCGGATCCAAGCCCGAGGAGGGCTCATCAAAAAACAACATTTTCGGGTCCATGACGATCGCCCGAGCCAAGCCGGCGCGTTTCAACATCCCGCCGGAGAGTTGCGAAGGCATCAGATCCTCCGCCCCGCTCAACTTCATCATCTCCAGCTTCATTCTGCTCATGATCTGAATCGTACTCTCATCGAGCCGGGTATGCTCCCGCAACGGCAGGCAGACATTATCGCCCACACTCAGAGAGCCCAATAAAGCCCCACCCTGGAATGCCACCCCCATCTGTTTGCGCAGCGCATAGAGCTCCTTGTTGCTGATCCGCGCGATGTCCTTGCCCAACACGCGAACGGTGCCGGAACTTGGCCTTTTCAAACCGAGCAAATGTCGCAGCAAGGTGCTTTTACCCGAACCGCTGCTCCCCATGATCACCATGATCTCTCCCCGGTAGACCGTGAGATTGATCCCCTCGAGGATGACCTTCGTTCCATAATGGGTAACCAGGTCTTCGACCTCGATAACCGACTCGCGTGGACTGTCTTCTCCGGTGGCGTTGCTCATTTAAGGATGGAAATGTAAGGTTTTTTGGTTAGTTGCGTTATCAGATGATGCTGTGTCTATTGCTGTTGACTAGCATCATCACTTGATCGAAAGGGCATTCGCCGGTTACTCGACCTTCAGACAACAGTCTCAATGGGCCTTGAATTCGTCGCTTGCAATCCGTTCATTAACTGAATCGTGAATAGGAAATACCCTGTCCAAACGGGCCAGTTGTAGGACCTGCATCGCCGCATGACTCACCCCCACCAGGCCGAATTTCAGATTTTTTTTCTTGGCCACCTGGTAGGCCTCAACAAGACTCGCTATCCCGGAGCTGTCAATATACCTTACCTTTGATAACTCAACGAGCACATTCTGCCCCGTCCCCAGGTCCTTGAGTAGCTGTTTTCTGAGCCTGGGCGAATAATGAAGGTCTACCTCTCCAACAAGGGATAACACCGTGTAAGAACCTTCGGTATGTGTACTGTATTCCATGAACTAATCCAGTGGATGTTTAATATCTCAGGGGGGACCGATCAATTCTCAGCGATTTTTTTTCTCATCTCGAGGATATTTCCCACCCCTTTAGGCGATTTGAGATAGCCGTATTCGTCCATGATTTCTCTGATAAGGTGAATCCCCAATCCACCGGGACGAATATCGTCCAGGTCACGTGGCTGAAGACCCTTGAGATCTACCGGTTTCGCGAAATCGGTAAGCCGAAATACCAAATCACCACGACTATAAAAGATTTCCAATATGATATCACCTGCATTTTTCATCCCATAACCGTGCTTGATCACGTTTGCACTGGCCTCATCCACGGCCAGCACGATGCCATCGATCAGGTCCGCATCGCAACCCTTTTTTTCGCTGATCGTGCGCACCAAGCGGCGCACCTCTTGCAATTGCTCGGGACAGGCCTCGAAGCGAATCTCCGCAAGTTTTTTAGTCTGATCTGCCACTGTGCATTCCCGAGTAGTATCCTCGCTCATCAAGTCCTTGAGCAAATCGATAGGCGCCGCCGGAACCCGTTTCTACTGGTTGCGAATAGTTACCGATTTGCTGAGATCCTGGGTGCGGAATGTGAGTTTACGATCATCGTTTATGAGGATTGAGGCAGCTATCATTGATTTTTTCAACATCCTATAACAGGCGCAGCACTCGGTTTATTGGACGAACGGGATAAAAATCCATCTCCAAGCCACTTTGCACAACAGCTAGTACAATTTCATTATCCCTTTACGGTACTGAATCAGGTACTCTAATACCTAGATCCTGCAAGTGATCTAGGTAATATCGATCCAATTTCACCTCAAAACCCAACCGGATCACGCACTCCATGACCCATCCAGCATTTGAATTTCTGCACCAGACACCGATCCCCACCCTCAACCTGACCGTGGAGGAATACCGGCATCGAGTGACTCGCGCGCGTCATTTTCACCTTGAGAGCAAGGACACCAACAATGCCTTCCTGGTGGCCTTTCCCACGGTGCCCCAGGACTCCACGGGGGTAGCCCATATACTTGAACATACCACTCTTTGCGGCAGCCGGCGTTATCCCGTGAGAGATCCCTTTTTCATGATGATTCGGCGCTCCCTCAACACCTTCATGAACGCCTTTACCGCTGCAGATTGGACGGCCTACCCTTTTGCGAGTCAGAACCGCAAGGATTTTGACAATCTTTTACAAGTCTATCTCGACGCCGTCTTTTTCCCTATTCTCGATCCGCTGGACTTTTCCCAAGAGGGCCATCGGGTAGAGTTCTCCGTTGCCCAGGATCCGAACTCGGACCTGGTATACAAAGGCGTGGTCTATAACGAGATGAAAGGAGCCATGAGCTCACCGGAGCGCCAAGTTTGGCAAACCCTACAATCCAATCTGTTTCCTACCATCACCTATCATTACAACAGCGGGGGAGAGCCCTCGGACATCCCCAAGCTGAGCCATGAGCAGCTGAAGGCCTTTCATCGCCGCCATTATCATCCTTCGAACGCCGTATTTCTGACCTATGGAAACTTTGCCGTAACGGATCAGCATGCAAGGATGGAGGAATGTGCGCTCAGGCACTTCGATTCCCAAGATCTGGATTTTACTATCCCGAATGAACAGCGATACAGCGAGCCGGTAGTGGTCGAATCCAGCTATTCGCTGGACAACGAAGACGATCTGAGCAATAAGACCCATGTGGTGATGGGTTGGCTACTGGGAAAAAGCACCGATCTGCGCGAAATGATCAGTGCCGAGTTGCTTACCGGGGTATTGCTCGACAACAGCGCCTCACCACTTAGAAAGGCCCTAGAGACCAGCGATCTTGGCACCGCCCCTTCCGAGCTCTGTGGGCTCGACACGGACACTCGCGAGGCAATGTTCGTTTGTGGTCTGGAGGGTTCTGACCCAGACCAGGCACAGGCTGTAGAAGAGCTCATCCTGGGGGTACTACAGGACGTGGCGGAGCACGGCGTTCCCCAACAGCAGGTAGAGGCCGTCTTGCATCAGTTGGAGCTTAGTCAACGCGAAGTCGGCGGAGGCCGATTTCCCTATGGCCTTCAACTCATGGTCAAGGCACTCTCCCCGGTACTGCATGGGGCCGATCCCGCCGAGATTCTAAATATCGACTCCATACTCAACGAGTTACATGAGAAGATCAAGGATCCGCAATTTATCAAGTCACGCACCCGGAAACTATTGTTGAACAATCCCCACCGGGTACGCCTGACCATGGCGCCGGACCCAACCATGAACACGAGGCAGAATAACGAGGAAAAAGCAAAGCTCA
>JBDLIZ010000452.1:0-5087 GCA_039714615.1 Pseudomonadota bacterium
AAGACTTGCGAAAAATCCTATGGCGGATTTCGTACCTTTATGGGGAAAGACCCGTATTGAGTCTTTGCGTTTAAAGGTGTGGTTATCAAGACACACTTTGTTACATTTGAGTAACGCGAGAATCATAATATTATGATATACTAATAAAGCATTGGTAAAATAATTGCCGCGATATTGCCCTTAGGTCGAGCTTATTTACGCCGCTAAGATCAATTATCCCTGTTTTATTAAAAGGACACTCGCATGATAGTTAATCATATTCTTTTTTTCATGGGTCTTTACCCAAAGCTGGGGACAACCAGGAAACTGACCATAACGGGCAATCTCATTGATGGGAAAAGTTTAAAGACTACGGTCGACGGTATTTTAGTGGCATTCGACCTTTTACCACCTGATCATACTGTTTATTCGGAAAAAACATCGACGATTCATTTCGAAATCTATGGACATCTAATAGATATCAGGATAAAAAATACTGAAGAGCCACAGCTTATCCAAGTTATTGGAGTAGAACGCAAACCCAAATATCAAAAACTCAAATTTAATGTCTCTCGTCGCTGCCCTTTGCTGCATAAGGTTAAATGCTGGTACAGAAAAAGAAAGCACACCATTCGACTCTCTCATTAAACTTCGTATATTATCTGTTCGTGGTTGCTGCGACTCTAAAATCACGCGATGGTGCACTTGCCGACAGTGTGAAAAGCCACCATTTGATACACGGCGATGCGCACACGCTGCGGTTGTCGTTCCAGGGCATTCCGGAGGAGTACTTCCACAAGAGCGGTCCCTCTTACACCACCGGAGATGTCCCGTGGCATATTGTCCTCAATGTAGTGGTGCCCTGGAAAACATCGGCGCCATTTCGATAGCTTAATCTTGGTTTGGCTGGTTATCCCGCTAGCTTGATTAAGATTTGCTGAGTGAGGAGAGGGAGGAGGGTTGAAAATTTTTTCGCTAGTTCGTATGTAACCGGTATACAATTCATCCTAAATAACCCATTATTAATTTTACCACTATACAATTTCATATCAGCGGGAGCTGCAGGCATGCAAGAGAATACAAATAATAGCTTGTGTCTCAAATCGGTCAATTCGTGGACAATACGTAGCAGAAAGTTGCTTATTTTGTCAGTCATTCTACTGCTCGGGACGATCTCGTCTACTGTCTTTGCTGAGCAGCAAGTCCAGGGTCAGGGTTCCGAGATGAATATGACGCCTGCGGTCGGGAATGATATGGGGACGATGCCATCATCGGGCCAGCTTAGCGAGGAAATATCTGAGCTGAAAAGCCAGAGGGCGCCGGGTACCCATGCTATGGATACCAATGAAGCGTCAATCAAGTCATTGTTAGCGGCGCTCGAACACAATTCTCGGCTGATCTCATCCATGGAATCACGGTTGCTGCAGTCCAACACTGAAAAAGAGGTTGAGATCAATCAATTGAATGCCGCCTTGGGTGCCGCGATCATGGAGGCGGAAAATGCTGAAAAGGCGCGAATTGATCTTGAGGTACAGATGCAGCAAGGCATCGCTGACAAAGAGCAGGAACTCAAGCGTTTGACCGAATCATTGAATGCCACTCAGGTTGAGATCAAGGCGATACAGTTGCTCAAGCAGGACCTTGGCGCCAAGTTAGAGCAAACCGTTACCGAGAAGGATGCAGAAATCGCCCGTCTCTCCGAGGCATTGGATGAGAAGCGTACCCAATCTCAGGACCTGCAATCCGCTAAAGATGAGTTAACGCTATTACTCGATCAAACGCGTGCCAAGAAAGAGGAGGATATGGCCCGCCTGACTGAAGAGAACACGGAAACGAATGCCAAGCTCGCTCAGGCGCAGCTAGAAAATCAAGCACTCCTTGCCGAATTGCAGGACGCAAAGCAGAACATGGCTCAGCAGGAGCAAAAGATCAGTGAGTTGACGACGTCACTGGCGGAGCTGGATTTCGAGAAACAACGGGCACAGGGGCTGCTGGCTGATTCTAATGTCAAAGTTGAGAGCCTAGAAAACGAAAAACAGCAGCGTATCACGGAACTGCAAGCAACCATGGGTAGGCTGCAAAATAAGACTCAGAAACTTGACAAATCACTGGTGGAATTCAGTTCGCTTGAACAACAATTGACCAAAACCCGGCAGGAACTGGTCGATGTCACTGACCGAGAGGCGTCCACTTCGCTGGTCCTGGACCAGTTAATGGAGGAAAAGCAGCGCATTCAAAATCGGTTGGAGGCAACTCAGGCCCGTTTAACACCGCAGGAAGGGGGGGCGGCCACCATTGATTCCATTCAGCAACAGGCCTCGGAGTTGAGCGAGTTCTATCGGGAGATATATCGCACTCAAGGCGGTGATGTGGGGCAGGGGGGAGAGAGGGACCTGCGGCTGGAAGATGGTCGCAATGCCCTGCTGGCAGAACAGATGCTGCTGGTGCGCTTGTTCTCGGGCGAGGGGATCTACACTGTTAAGGCCGACGACTCCCTTTCTAGGATTTCATATTTGATGTATGGATCTTCGAACCTCTGGCCCGAGATCTTCAAGGCCAATTCTCATATCCTGAAAGATCCGAATCATTTGGTTCCCGGGTTACCGTTGGTGATTCCTTAGATTTCAAATTCGCCCTGCAACTGCTGCTGGAAGCGTTTAATTGCCCGCATGGCTACACGCAGGGTGCCGTGTCTTCGCTCACTCAAAGTCTTGAGATTGACGATTTTGTCCGGAGATTTCCCCTTACGCGCCTGTTGAATCTGGTGGGTAAGCAACATGTCCAGCAGTTCTTCATACGACTCGTTTACCGGAACGTTAAAATCAGCGGAGATTTTGCCCACGCGCACCAGTGCGCGAAGACGTTCCGTGGTATTTTGCGCTGCTACTCCGTTCTGTAACGAAAAGATACGGGCTGCGTCCACGACGATGCGCAGGCCGTTGCGCTTTAGATCCACGTGTTCGCCTCGTTTGCCTTTTTCAGTTGAGATCAATTGGTTGAAAAAACCGATGGCGGGTCGGCCTTCGGCATCGTGCAGGGCCATCATCCTCAACAATCGAGGTCTGGCCTGCACCTCGGAAAGCACATGGAGGCGCAGGTCGGAGGTAAGATTATCGTCACCATAGAGGGTGTCAAAATCGAACATGATATTGGACCAGCGAGCAGCCTTTTCAGTGGGCTTTTTGGTGATGTAAGTAATTTGTTTTTTCCATTGGCTCAAGGTCTTACGGTACATGGGATTGCTCGCCATAATATCGCCCCTGCACAGCTCATAGCCAACCCGGTCCAGGTTTCGGTTCATGCGTTTGCTAAAGCGCTGGAACCATTCCTGTACCTCAGGCTTCTTAAGGTCCGGTGTGTCTTCGATAATGAGCCCATTATCCTGGTCCGGTGTAAGCAACATTTCCTTTCGACCCCCTGAACCCATAATGAGTACGGCAAACCCGACCGGCGAAGGACCATATCCTTTTTTCTCCATCCAGCCTAACGTGAATTCGATGGCGCGTCGCTGGATGGCCAGATGGATCTCGCTCAGATAGCGGACAGCTACACTAGGACTACGATTGGTTTCCTGAGCTTCGGCCGCTACGTCAACAATGCGGGTGTTGAACTGGGTGAGTTCCTTGATGGTGCCCATGTCCGAAATTTGATTGGCAAGGTTGCTGGGCTGGTATGCCAGCGTGTACAGAAAATCGGTCTGAGAGACCAGGCCGACCGGGATGCCGTTTTCCACGACGATCAGGTATTTAGCTCCGCTACGCAGCTGAGTCTGTTCTGCTTTCCACAGCGGAGTATCGGGCGAAATGGTACGAGCCTTTTCACAAGCACCCGTGATGACCTTGTCATCGGGGCGGGCATTGTGAAGAATCATTGCCTCCGCCAGACCGGCGAACGTCAGCACGCCCTTGAGTCTGCCATCCTCGGTGGTAACTACGAGGCTGCCGATTCCACGTTCTTTCATGAGCTTGAGGGCTGCCTGCAGTTCCATATCCGGACCACAGGTGGTGATCGTGGTCTTCATGAGACTGCTGACCGGCTGGGCTAGGAAGCCAATGCTAATGCTTCGGTCAGGGCTTATTTCCCGGAGTCTGCGGGCGATAATCCGGGCCAGTAAATTGAACAGGTCTGGGCGGTCTTGCTCCAGTTTCCGCAAAACTTCGGCCGACACCTCCAGTAGAGCACAGCGGGTGGTTGCCACAGTGGTTGAGACGAAAGGCGCGTTATCCAGGTAGTTGGCAAGGCCGATGATATATCCGATGGGGAGATCCCGGTCAGCACGGGAAGCCCAGTGCGTCACCATGGTACCTGCAAACAGGATATACACCCTTTCCTGGTAGGGGTCGCCGGCTCGATACAGAACGCCACCGGTTGGGATCAACCGGATTTTAGAGGCGGAAATGAGTTCTCCGAGCGTACTACGGTCGAGGTCCTTGAAGGTCCTTGTTTCGGAAAGAACCTCCAGTGGCGAGGGCCGAAATTTCTGGGGCTGAGTCATGTCTGTATGGTTAAGATCATCCATTGGCCTATACTAGTTATCATGAGACGGCTTTCCTGATTGGTTTTCGGCTTGCGTTATGAAATACAGAAGTTCCATCCACTCCGATGAGCGGGATGTTCTTGACGCCGCCGCTCTGCTGGATACCACCGAGTACCGGGTGTTTACTATCGCCTACCAGCGGTGGTATGGCCAGGCTGCCAGCTTCGATGTAATGGAGCGGTGCTTCTGTGCCTATATGTTCCGTTGTATTGTGCCTCCATGGGTACGCCACTTTACCCGGGAAATCGTCTTTCGTGCCCGAATTGGCACCCTCAGGCCCGCCGATTACGGTATCCGGGAGCAGCCTGCCAGCCCGGAGGCTATCCTGCGTGGCAGGATATTTACCGCGGTACTGGTTGTGCTCTGTTTAATCCTACTAGGGGCCGGCTTACAATACGACGACCTGTTACAAATCCTGGAAAACTGTTACTTTCCTCCTTGTTACTGATCTAATTTATGGGATCTCTCCGTGCTGGACTGGATATTTCTGTTGATCACCGGCGTGATTGCCTATCACGCGCTTACCCACCGAAACGAAGATGGCGATAATGATATTGGTCACCTTTTGTTT
>JBDLIZ010000453.1:0-5081 GCA_039714615.1 Pseudomonadota bacterium
TTTTTATACGGGATGAAACCTGAATGGCCGCCGATCTGATTGGAAAACAGGATCCGGAACTCAATCAAGCACGGAATCCTGGTTCCGGTTCCTGAGGAAGGGACAGCACGATGCTTGCCGAGAGTCATTTCTATTTCCACAAGGCAGCCGATGTGCTCGGGCTGTCGGACGAGGTGCGGACGATCCTGCTTACACCGAGGCGCACCGTGAAGGTTGGTATTGCCATCGAAGCAGAGGATGGCACTCTCCGGTCTTACGAGGGTTACCGGGTTCAGCACAACATGGCCCGTGGACCGATGAAGGGCGGGCTGCGGTATCACCCGGCGATGGACGAGGATCATGCCGCCGCGCTGGCCAATCTGATGACCTGGAAGACGGCGGTGGTGGATGTTCCCTACGGGGGCGCCAAGGGCGGCATCAACTGTGATCCGCGTTCCATGACGGAGAGGGATCTTTTCGAGGTCACCGTCCGTTTCGTAGAGCAGATGAAAGAGGTGATCGGCCCGACGACGGATATTCCCGCGCCCGATGTCAATACCAACGCCAAGGTCATGGGCTGGATCATGCACGAATACTCCAAGTACGCTGGGTTTTCGCCGGCTGTGGTTACCGGCAAGCCGCTGGACCTGTTCGGCTCGGAAGGGCGGGAGGCGGCCACGGGCCGCGGCGTCATGGATGTTCTGGGTGAAGCCCTGAGAGAACAGGGCAAGCGCTTCGAGGACGTCACCGTTGCAGTCCAGGGCTTCGGAAACGTGGGCAGCAACGCTGCCCGCCTGATGGTGGAACAGGGCGCCCGGATCGTCGCCGTTGCCGATCATACGGGTGGCGTGGCGAAGGAAGCAGGCCTGGATATTCCCGCCCTGATCGCTTGGACGGCCGATCGCGGGGGTGTCAAGGATTTTCCGAGCGGAGATGCCTTCGACAGCAGCGAGATTATCACCTGGGATGCGGACGTGCTGGTGCCGGCCGCGCTGGAAGACGCCATCCACAAGGACAACGCCGCCGGCGTCAAAGCCAGCATCGTCGTCGAGGGGGCCAACGGCCCGACGACACCCGAGGCCGATCAGATTCTCAACGAACGCGGCATCCTGATCGTTCCGGACATACTCGCCAACGCCGGCGGCGTGACCGTCAGTTATTTCGAATGGGCCCAGAACATCCAGCAGTTCCGATGGGACGAGGAACGGGTGAATCTGGAGCTTGACAAGAAAATGAGCCGGGCCTACCGATCGGTGCGCGAGGTGGCAACCGCCCACGACATCGACATGAGAACAGCCGCCTTCGTGCTCGCCATCCGCCGCGTCGGCAGGGCGGCGCTGGCGCGGGTGCACATCAAGGCCGAGCTTCCATTTTAGTTTCGAGAAACCCGCCGACAGCAGAATTCAATGAAGTTAGATCAAATTGAGAATGGAGAATCGAGATGACTGAAACAATCAACACATCATCCACCACGGGTCGGGTCAAGGTCGACAATGACCGGATTGATCGGTTGAAAGAACAGCACATGAGCACGCTTGCGGATATCTCTAGTGAGCGTAACAGACTAATAAAAAAAATGTACGAAGACACTGCCGGGTACCAGCAGATCATCCGCAGAGCCAAATGTCTCGCATACGTGCTTGAAAACAAGGAGCTGTACATTGATGAAAATCTGTTCGTGGGCAGCATGGCAAGTACCGTCAATGGCACCTATCCTTACCCGGAATGGAATGTCGAGTGGATGAAAGAAGAGAATACTGTTGAAAAATCGAAGACCCAGGAAGATCGGGAAGCAAACCAATGGGCGCTCGATTACTGGGACACGCGTTCGCTGAAACCCCGGTCTGATGAAATCTTCATCAAGAAGTATGGCTTTGACCCGAACCCCAGCTTTCAGGCCGGACTCATTGCGGAATTCACGTCCTGGCCTGGTGGCGGTGGCAACCTGAACTACCCTATGATTTACAACAACGGAATGGCCAGTGTCATCAAGGATGTAGAAGAGCGGCAGGCAGCTCTCGATATGCTGTTGCCGAATGCGTCCAAGTTCTATTTCTATGAAGCCAGTCTCATTGTCATGAGGGCGATTGTCCGGTATGCCAACCGCTATGCTGAATTGGCCAGGGAAATAGCGGCAAAGGAAGAAAATGAAACCCGTAAGGCGGAGTTGATCGCTATTGCCGAGACCTGCGAATGGGTGCCTGAGCATCCTGCCCGTAACTTGAGAGAAGCTATTCAGGCTCACTTCATCTGTCATATCTGTGCAGAGATCGAGCAGGTGGGTTGCGGCTATTCAGAGGCCTACTTTGGCCAGAATATGGAGCCGTTCTATCAGGCCGACAAGGCAGCAGGCCTGATCGATTCCGAACAAGCAACCTTTATGCTCAAGAACCTTTTCATCAAGCTGAATGAAATCGGCTATTACTACGGTGAGGCGGTTGCTCTGCAGAACTCTGCCGACCTGGGACAAAGCATCTCCCTCGGAGGCTTTACCGAGGATGGCGAAGACGCTACCGCGGAAATGGACTACCTGGTCCTCGACGCGATGCTGTATCTGCGTCTGCCCCAGCCACCACTGACGTGCATATACACGGACAGGATGAGTGGCAAATTCCTAGAGAAGGTACTTGACGTGGTTGGTACCGGCATCGGCATGCCGCAATTTGTTAATGGCGACGTGATGATAACCCGGGCTCTTAACCTCTTTGGTGGCTCCAAGAACGCCATCACCATCGAAAAAGCCAGGCGTACCTGTATAGGCGCCTGTGTGGGTTCATACATTCCCTACGAAACCGGCCACCCTGTGGAAGGCCAACCGAATCTGGGTAAGGTGCTTGAGCTGACGTTGAACAATGGTTTCGACCCCCGCACAAAAAAACAGGTCGGACCCAGGTCGGGAGATCCTGAGAGCTTCGAGAACTTTGAAGAACTCTACGCGGCATTCGAGAAACAGCTCCAATTCTGTGAGGATACCCTCCGACACTACGCATGGATTAGCAACATCATGTGTGCAGAATTTCTTCCAGTCACCTGGCGCTCGATCCTGACTGGGGGTTGCATTGAAACAGGCACCGAGGTGTGGAACGGCGGGGCAAATTACTACACAACTGCCCAGATTGTGGTCGCTGGCGTTGATGCTGCCAACGGGTTGATGGCAGTGAAAAAGTTAGTCTATGAAGACAAAACTCTGACAATGGCTGAACTGAAAAAGGCGCTGGAAGCCAACTTTGAAGGGGAATATGAGAAAGTCAGGAAACTGTGTTATGAGGCACCCAAGCACGGCAATGATATTCCGGAAGTTAACAAGTTCGTTCACAGGGTCTACGACAGTATTTATCAGGCCTTCCAGAATGTTGGCGGAAATTATATGGGCAAGGAATTCAAATCAGCACCTGATGCCTATACCAAGAGCATCCATAATATGATGGGACTGGTCACGGGGGCACTACCAACTGGCAAAAAAGCCGGGGTTGCACTCACCGATGGAAGCCTATCGGCTATGCCTGGAACCGATACCCACGGCCCTACAGCACTGGTTGTTTCCGCAGCTAAGGCCCAGGACACAGTAAAGTACACTGCGACGCACATGAACATGAAGATTCCACCGGATCAACTGACTACCCGTAAGGGTAGAGAGAACGTGTTGACCCTGGTCAAGACCCTTATGGACCTGGGTGGATATCACATTCAGTTCAGTGTGATGGACACCGAGACGCTGAAGGATGCGCAGAAACACCCGGAAAACTACCGCGACCTCGTTGTCCGGGTAGCCGGTTTCAGCGCCTTCTTCACCCGGCTGCACCCCGGCGTGCAGGACGAGATCATTGCGCGGACCGAGCAGGAGTTTGGTATGTGCTGAGAATCAACTGGATTGGGCTCCCGATGGAGGTGTCACCACACCGGGCGCCGATACCGTTGTGATTAGCTCAGCAGCAGAGGACAGGAACCATGAATACCAAAACACGACGTATCGCCATCAACGTGGGGAGCGGATTCGTTCCGGGAATGAACACCGTGGTGAAGGGTGCGGCCCTGGCGGCGGGCGAGCTGGGGTGGGAAGTCGTCGGTATCCGGGATGGATTTGATGGTCTGTTGCACCCGGATCGCTATCCCGATGGCGGACTGGTGCCGCTGCCTCCACAACTGGTCGAGAACCTGGATCCGGCGGCCGGTGGAATCCTGGGCCAGTCGGCCCGGGTCGATCCGTTTCATGTCCGCCGGGTGAACGATGACGACATGGTCGAGGAGGTGGATCTCTCCGAGCAGTTGTTGGGAGCGCTGAGGGCTGAGAGTATCGATGCCTTGATCTCGGTTGTCGGTGGCCGGGGGCTGAGCATTCTCTACAAGCTCCACCGCAAGGGCCTGAATACGGTGTGCATTCCCCGGTCGGTGGAGAATGATATTGCCGCCACCATGGTGTCGTTCGGGTTCAACAGCGCGCTCAGCTTCACCATCGAGATGCTGGACCGGACCCGCCAGGCTGCCCGCTCCGCCCGCCAGATCGGCGTGGTCGAGGTCCTTGGGGAACAGGCAGGATGGCTGGCCCTGCAGGCGGGCATCGCGGCCGGTGCCGATGTGGTGTTGATTCCGGAGATTCCCTCCGATCTTCAAAAGGTAGCGGCAAGCCTGAAAGGAAAAATGACGGCCGGTCGGAATTACGGGCTGATCGTGGTGGCCGAAGGAGCGACGTTCATCGAGGAACCGCGGGCCCGGGAAGACGCGCCCTCTCTCAAGGCTTCCCTGTCTCCGCTGGCAACGGGTGATGCGACGGGGCATGCGATCCAGCGATCGGGACGGGCCGCCGAGACCGTGGCAAACAGGCTGCAATTGCTGATGGCCGAGGAAACCTACCCCCTCGTGCTCGGTCCCTGGGTCAGAGGCGGCACACCCAGCGCTGTCGACCGCCAGTTGGGGCTGGGTTATGGCGCGGGAGCGGTACGCGCCCTGGAAGCCGGTCAAAATGGTGTGATGGTTGCGTTCCGGCCACCGGACATTGATTTTGTGCCGCTGCAGGACGCGATCAACCAGGTCCGGACCGTGCCTGCGGACAGCGAAATGATGCAGATCGCACGGTCACTCGGCATCGACCTGGGAGGTGAGTG
>JBDLIZ010000454.1:0-5076 GCA_039714615.1 Pseudomonadota bacterium
AAGGCCCAAGCCTTTTTCGCTGATGACTAAACCTCGAAGTGAGTATGTAACCCCATGTTTTTAATTACTTTAAGCGCACTGGTAGCGGTATTAGTGTCAGACTCGATCAAAACAAGGCTGATTACATATCAAATCGATTGTGTCTAAGTTCCTTTTAAACTAACACTTAAGTCAATTTTTGAAAATGACATTTTCCCCTCAATTTCTGCCAAAATCGAGTAAGACCTTTTTTTAGTCCTAGAATAATTAGAGCCAACGAAGAAATAGTTTTCTTCTTTTAAGGTTAAAGCTTTAGGGCTGAATGACCGTTCCTGGCCGACAAGCGTCCTTACTGTCAGACAATAAATGAGGTCGAAATTTGTATTTTAGCCAACGGACGGTTGTCGACCCTGAGCAGACCTTCATGAAATCCAGGTGTCTATCCGAGATCAAATGACAGGATGCAACCCCCTCCATTTTTAGTGAACTGACAAGTAGATAATGATTCAGTCAATTCATGCAACACTTTTGATAAATAGCCAGCGTATCCGAATTTTATTACTAATCCTATTTTTTACTCAAGTAGCTTTTATATTATTTTGAGATAAATCAATAAACGCTGGTCAAAGTTGTGTTATTAATGTCATCATCCCATATTTCCTCGTAGGGGAATTTTTTAATGAACTGAAAAATGAAATAAATTTCATCAGTTTCGGTTTTCGACTTTTTCAGTTGGGTGACATTTTGTTAGTGGAGCGCCAAAATCATATGTTTACCCAATTGCATGACAATGTTAGCCAACCCTAAGGAATCTATGGAGATTCTCTGCACAGTTAACTCACGTGATGGGTGGAAAATACTCAAATCTATCGTCCTCATTGGCAATCACCTTCCCAGGCAGTGTGGCATCGCTACGTTTAGCACAAACCTGATTGAATCAATCGCACTAAATGTACCGGACAAAGCCTGTTGGACGATCGCAATGAACGATAGGCCTGAAGGCTATTCCTATCCATCCCGGGTGCACTTCGAGATCAACCAGAATCAACTGAACGAATATAGCAAGGTAGGCGACTTGCTCAACCTTAAACAAGTGGACGTGGTCTGTCTCCAGCATGAATACGGCATATTCGGCGGCCAGCGAGGCGGCTTTATCATCGAGTTGTTGCGCGGTCTCAAGATACCGGTCGTGACTACGCTGCACACGATTTTGAAGGATCCACCCCTTCAGGAACGGCACATCATGATGCAACTGGCTGAGTTCTCAGATCGGCTGGTGGTGATGAGCGAACGCTCAATCGAATTCCTGCGTGATATCTACAAGGTGCCGGAGGAGAAAATTGTTCTAATCCACCACGGCATTCCTGATGTACCATTGGTTGAATCCGATACCTACAAGGACAAGTTCGGCGTGTCCGGAAAGATGGTTATCCTGACCTTCGGTCTGCTTTCGCCAGGCAAGGGTATCGAGATGGTGATCGATGCCCTGCCGGAGATCGTGAAGGTCCACCCGCAAGTCATCTACATGATCGTAGGCGCCACCCATCCGCACCTCAAGGCGGAACAAGGAGAGGATTACCGAATCGGCCTGCACCGGCGCGCAAAAGAACTCGGTGTCGCGGATCACATCGTCTTCCACGACCGTTTCGTGACCGACCAAGAACTGCCGGAGTTTATCGGGGCGGCGGATATTTATATCACCCCATACCCAAACGAGGCGCAGATTATTTCCGGTACCCTCGCCTATGCAGTTGGTATGGGCAAAGTGGTCGTATCAACGCCCTACTGGCACGCCCAAGAGTTGCTCGCCGATGATCGGGGCAGGTTGGTTCCATTCCGGGATCCGGTCGCTCTGGCACGGGAAGTCATCGACCTCCTTAATCATCCCGATGAGTGCCGCGCCATCCAGGAGAGGGCCTACCACTACGGCCGAAAAATGGTCTGGAGCAATGTGGGCCGCCGCTATCTTGATACCTTTGCAGAGTCCAAACGTCACCGATTGCGGAAGACCGTACCGAAGCGTCGGCTGGAGACCCTCGAACTACGCCAGCAACGGCTACCGGAAATCAAGCTGGAATATTTACGCCGGATGACCGATGACACTGGGATGTTGCAACACGCCAAGTATTCGGTCCCAGACCGGACGCACGGCTATTGCGTGGACGATAATGCCCGCGCGTTGATCGTCGCCGTCACCCTACAGGACCTCCAACCCCTGAATTCAACTCTGAGTGGCCTTGCCGCCGTTTATCTGAGTTTTCTGGGTCATGCCTTCAATGGACAGACCGGCCGCTTCCGTAACTTCATGTCCTATGATCGCCGTTGGCTCGAGGAAACAGGCTCGGAGGATTCCCACGGTCGCGCAGTGTGGGGACTGGGCGTAGCGGTGGAATTGGGTCGAGATAAGGGACAGGTGGGTTTTGCGGTCGATCTATTCCATCGTGCACTGGACACCACCGAACATTTCACCCACACACGGGCAATTGCCTTCGCCATCATCGGTATTCATGCGTATCTGTGCCGCTACAGCGGGGACTACCGCACGAAAAGGATATGCAAGAAACTCTCGGACCGGCTAATGCAACAGTTCCAGGATTTCGCCACCAAAGACTGGCCTTGGTGTGCGGATAACCTGACTTACGACAACGCCCGGTTGTCACAGGCCTTGCTGCTGTCCGGGCAGAGGCTCCCCGACCGCCAGATGCTGGAGATGGGCCAGCTCTCGCTTGAATGGTTGAAGCAGGTTCAGACCGATGAGACGGGCTACCACTTCGCTGCTATCGGCAACCACGGATGGTTAACCCAGGACGGCAGAAAGGCGCAATTCGATCAACAACCCATCGAGGCGGCCGCAATGGTGGACGCCTGCATCGAGGCATTTAACTGCACGCGGAACGACAAATGGAGCACCTACGCCTACCGCTGTCTCAACTGGTATCAAGGGGAAAACGATCTGAATGTTCCACTCTACGACCACGCTACCGGAGGCTGCCGGGACGGACTGGAGGCGCAGGGTGTCAATGAAAATCAGGGAGCAGAATCCACTCTTTGTTGGCTCATGGCGCTGCTCACTATATACAAACACCGCAGTCAGGGCGAGATTAAACAGAATGATAAAGAAGAGAGTCTGCCGGGATGACTGTCAAAGAACTTAGCTTGGCGTAACCTTTTTATCGCTACCCTTTCCCACTTACTGTTTTATTATGGTGCAACCTCGCCATCAAGTCTGACAGGCCCATGGTCGCAATACCGCAGCGCTGGTCGGCCGAAGCATACGGAATGATCAATTCGTCCTGAAAAATCATTGCTCCACAACTGTAAACTACGTTTGGCACATATCCATCACGGTCATATTCATTCGGCGCCAGGATCGGCTCGTCGATGCGGCTGATGACCTGAGACGGATTATCCAGATCCAGCAGCTGAATGCTGAGACTATAGGTTCGCATCGCCCCAACACAATGTGTAATTACCAGCCAGCCCTCGGATGTTTCGATTGGTGAGCCACTATTGCCAATCTGAATAAATTCGTACGGGAACATAGGAATCTGCAAAATCTGAGCTTGTTTCCAGAAATGTACATTGTCTGAGAACATAATAGAGTTATTCTCTCCGTCCTGACGTGACAGCATGACGTATTTCCCACCGATCTTTCTTGGGAACAGAGCCATACCTTTGCCATGAGCCTGTTTTCCATTCAGCGTATTGATCTTGAACGAGATGAAATCCCTGGTCTCGATGAGTTGTGGCAAAATTGTTTCGCCGTTGTATGCTGTATAGGTGGCGTAGTAGATCACCGAGCCATCATCATCGACGAAACGCACGAAACGGGCATCCTCGATCCCTCCACTCTCGGACTCTGACACCGGAAAGATCACCCGCTCGGATATTTGATGATATGGCCGAAACAAAATTTCATAATTGGAACGCGCCAGCCACACCGCCATTTCAAAGGTATCTGTTATATCTTGTGCTCGAACCCTTTCGCCGGTATAGGGCTCAGAAATTGTCTCCTGCAAATCATTAAAAGTGAATACGTCCGGTAAATAGCTGAGCAGCCATTGCGATACCTTGTTACTTGCCTCCATGTCCTCAAGTTTTAACCGAAACAGTTCTCGATTGTAGCTTGATTCGGTATGAATCCTGGGGGTGCGCACGTAGTTGCTCAGAGGATCAAAATAAATGTCATTGTTCAGATCAACAATCCCGCTACGAAATTCGATGGACGAGATATGGCCTTCACCGATACCGCGAAAACTCATGATGAAGCGACAGGATCCTTCAGGATCTGTTTCCAAAGTTGGAACCTGAACCATAGAGGGGTTAAATAAGGCCGCTGCTTCCACCGAGTATTCAGCGGTGAAATAAGCTCCTATCAGAAGCTGCCGTTGTTCGGACAGTTTGTTGTAATTCGGTACATAGTTAGCCACCCTGTTGAAATTTTGTTCCAGTGCTTCTCTAAAATAGCGGTGACGATAAGAGAAGTCGTGCATGATGGTTTCCAGTAATGCAGATACCTCGTCCTCGTCCAGACTCAGCACCCGGTTGATGATTTTACTGATACGTTCTACATTGTGAGGCAGATTCGGCCGAGTAATAACGCGGCTGATATTCGCATTTATTACCAACGACTTACGCCGGGCTACTAAGGTAGGTTTGATTTCCGCCATTATCGTATCTAAGAGTTATAAGCACTCCACATCTTATGCAGCTTGTATTGCTATCTGTAGCGAATTATAGTTCAATAACTTGAAGAACATAAACAATTCTCCACAGCAACTAGTAGTTCCCGATGTAGAAGTTAAATCCTACAAGAAGGATGGTATTTTGTTCCACATCCTGGACTGCTGTCACTAGGCAGGTTCCTCATGAAGATCGCAATGTTAAGCCCCCTTTCATGGCGCACACCACCGCGTCATTACGGGCCCTGGGAAAACGTAGTCAGCCTCCTGACCGAAGAACTGGTGGCGATGAGTGTAGATGTGACGCTGTTTGCAACAGGAGATTCCCTCACCCGTGGCAAACTCGCCTGGGTCTGCAAACGCCCCTACTCAGAGGATCCCACCATCGATCCAAAGGTATGGGAATGCCTGCATA
>JBDLIZ010000455.1:0-5059 GCA_039714615.1 Pseudomonadota bacterium
ATTACCTCTACCCGATCCAACAGTTCACTCAGATCCAAACCCCGCTGTTCCAGTTTCTTGATAAAACGGCTCGAGGTATAGATCGTGCGGATCTCTGCCTTGGCCAAGGCCGATTGCAGGGCCGCCAGACTGGCGGTGTAGTTCAGATTGACCAGGGTCTTGCCCTGCAACAGGGCCGCCATATTGGTGATCACCCCCGCACTGCTGGTGGGCAGCAGCAGACCGATGTTCTGTTCCGGCGAGCGCTTAGCGATCAGCCGGGAGAAGGCGATCACCCCCGTCATGGTCTTGTAACCGGAGAGTGCGGCATCCCCCTTGGCATCGGCCAGACAGAGCTCACCGCCCCGTCGTTTGGCGGTGCGCAACCAGGCCAGTGGGATCGGGTCCAGTGTCTGGGTGTGCTGCTCCCAGGTCTCGATGGAGAGATCGAACACATGCCGCTTCAGTTCATGGGCCGGGGTATCCATGGGCAGGGGGCTGCCGAAGGCGACGATCACCTCACCCCGCATCCCATCGTTACGACTCTCCCGCAGTTTCTCACTGGAGCGGGAGAAGCGGCTGCCCCAGAGGCCGCGCAGATAGAAGGGCAGGATCACCCCATCCACCCCTGCAACGGTCTTCTCATAACCCCGCTTGAACTCACCCAACTGACCGTTGCGGCTGATGGAGCCCTCCGGAAACAGACAGACCACCTCGCCGGTCTTTAAAAGCGCATTGATCTGATTGAGGGCCTCCCGGCTTTGCGCACCGGCGATCGGGATCACCCCGAACAAATCCAGGAACCCTTTCAGGTACCAGCGCTGGTAGATCCCCCGGTGCATGACGAAGCGCACCGGCCGCGGGCAGGCGATCTGCAACATCGCCCAGTCGAGCCAGCTGATGTGATTACCCAGCATTAATACGCCACCCGCTGCGGGCAGGTTGTCGAAACCCATCACCTGGATGCGGTGAGTGCTGGCAAACAGCCGGGCGATCACATAACGCACCAGGGACTGGGGCAACTGGTAGACGGTATAGATCGCTCCCGCCAGGGCCGTGAAGGTCAGTAGGTGGAACAGGCCGACGCTGTCGATGTCCTGGATGGCGAAGAGTACGGTCAAGCCCAGGAAACTGAGCATCACCAGGTTCTGTACCCAGTTGTTACCCGCCAGCACCGTGCCCAGTTCCCTGTCTTTGGCATGGAACTGGATCAGCGCATTCAGCGGTACGATGAACATGCCACCGGCCATTCCCAACAACAGAAAGTCGAGGGCCAGCAGACTGGTGGAATCGAGCTGTGGGATGAAAAAAATCGCGATAACTATCCCTAGAGCCCCCAGGGGCACCAAGCCGGTCTCGATATAGTGTTTGGAGGCCTTACCCGCGATCAGCGAACCGAGGATGATGCCGATGCCGGAACAGGCCATCAGGCCCTGGATCACTACGGTATTGGTCTCCCCCAGGGATTGCTTGGCGAAGGCCGGAAAGGCGGCCAATATCACCTGAGAGATGCCCCAGAACACAGAGAGACCGACGATGGAGAGCCAGATGGCGCGGTTGTGGAAAACCTTGCCGAGATTGTTCCGCAGATAACGGCCAGTACGGTAGTCCCGCCAGTCGAAGCGCAGGTCCACTTCGGCCTTGCGAGGCTTGGGCAGGCGCAGGGTCAACAACCATTCTACCGTCGCAAAAGCCACCAATAACCAGCCGGTGGGCGCGATCGCCTGCAATACCTCTGACTCATTCGAGTAGGCTACTCCGGCCAGACCCCGTTCAAAGAACAGCGAAAAGACAAAGATCCCGGCGAGGATCGCAACGATGGTCACCGCCTGCACCACGCCATTGGCGGTGGCCAGTTGCTCCTTGCCGGCCAGCTCCTTGATATAGCCGTACTTGGCCGGTGAGTAGAAGGCGCTCTGTACCGCCAGCAGGAAGGTCAGGCCGAAGGCGAACTGGAACCAGCCCATGTAGTAGGCGAGGGTGATCAGCAGGGTCAGGCCCACCGCCGCTGCGGCACTGATTTGCATCACCCGGGGTTTACGGTAGCGGTCCGAGATAAAGCCCGCCGGGCTGAACAACAGCAGATAGGGCAGCAGGATCAGGCTGTTGACGATCGCCGTGAGGATGATCTGGGTCTGCCCGTCATAGATCTTGAACACCGTGTTCTGGATCAGGATCTTGTGCCCCAGATCGATAAAGGCGTTGAGAAAGATGATCAGTATAAAGGGGATGAACCCGGTCAGTTTGAAAAGCTTGTCCATGGCTTGCGCCCTATATGATTGATGTTGTACGGGATTGAGAATCGACACCCATGGTCATGGCTCGTTCCATCGCGCATTCTCTTTTTGCTCCCTTATTCGCCGACATTGTTGTCGGCGTCCCACCGAATATCTGAAATCTCCCCGGATGCCACTCAGTGGCTGGTGAAACCCCCTGGGTAGCTGTCCATCAGTGATTATCAAGTCTTGAGCAGAATCTACACCTTCAACGTGGAGATTGTCGAACACCAGGTAGAGGGTGTCGACGGTATAGCCGATGGCACTCGCCGCTTTGCGGGCGCTGAGGCCGGATACCCCTGCTCCGTGACATTCATCTCGGCGGCCACCAAGGCCATACTTCCGGATCACTTCACGGCTGTGGTCACAGTGTCGCGACATGGTGTCCCTGGCGAATGACTTATTAAGCGGCAGCCGGTCGCCATTGGGAACAAGGTCTTCGCGCTCCAAGGTGAGCGGCGAGGGAGATAGCGTTTTGAGACAGGCTGTTAATACATCCCTGTACGCTCGACTGCGGCCCTCCATGGCCGCAGACGCTCTCAAAAAGCTATCTCCCTCTCCGCTTGATTTCTTATTGGCGTACCTTAACTCCGAAACTTGAGTCATAAGGAGGCATGAGGCAGAACCCGTGTACCTAGCTTGAAAAGGTGGCGTAGCGCCCAGGTCCGGAGGTACGCCAGGACGGCCGAGATTTCGGCATAGAGGTTCCATGCCGTCTCAGCATCTGCAGAAGTCGAAGGTAGTCCTCATCAAAATGGCGTGGCTCCTTTGACAGGTTTCTCCAGAAACGGAGCTCGTGGTTAATACGCCCCAGCTCCATGCGAGCGGCGATGACGGTGACACCCGTGGGCAGAGGAAGATCGAGAATTTCGATGCGCCTGCCCTGGAAATAGACAAAGAAATAACGAATTAATCGATTAATTTGTGTATCATAGCCGAAATGCTGCCTCTGTCGGACGGCTAGGCGGATGCAGTGAAATTCCTGCGGCAAGAAAATATTTGTCCGATAAAAACATGCTGTTTATGGACGGACGCTAGGTTGTTTTTTAGGAGATTAGTTTATTAAGGAATGCTGCCATGTTACGCATCATGCTCCGTTCCAAGATCCATCGTGTTTCAGTCACAGAGTGTGATATCGACTATGAAGGTTCTTGCGGTATCGATGAGGATCTTATGGATGCTGCTATTATTCACGAGTTTGAAATCGAATTGTATAACATCTTCTTGCCCCTCATTTAATCCATTGTCTCAGGCTTCAATATGCTGGACGTAAAAAAGTGTCGTGTCCGTTGACTCTGGGGTAAGGGCTACCTTGTGTGCTTGTCGCCGTCAAGGGCCAGCAGCATCGGCGGAACCAGAAAAAAATCGATCGCCAAAGCGATCGATATCGTGATCACGGTCAGTATCGCCATACCGGAGTTGGGCAAAAAACTGGACTGCGCAAGTACCAAGAAACCCAAGACTAATACAATGGTTGTTGTCATCAGGGCGGTTCCTACGTTAGAGAAGGCGTAACGAACCGCATCTGTCGGGCTCAACTGATGTAGTTGACGCCCGCGTAGATATTTGGTGAAAAAATGAATGGTGTCGTCAACGACGATACCCAAAGTCATGGCGATCATCACCGACAGTGCAAAGCCTAACTCACCAACAAAGATCGTCCACACACCTAAGGCCATGAGTGCAGGCAATAGATTAGGGATAAAACTCAGAACACCGTATTTGACGCTCCTCAGGACCATCATCAGAACCAGGCCAATCAAGAATATCGCCAGCACCGTACCGCCAATCATGCTGCGAATACTGCGTTCTGACATATGTGCAAAGATGATGGAAGAGCCTGTCCCCTCGCTTGCCATCATTGTTGGCATGTTGTCCCGAAGCCAAAGCTGGGCACGCTTCTCTAGATTTAACAGTTCCTTTGTCGAGATATTCTTGAGCATGACCGTAAAGCGCGTTGCTTCCTTGTCGATGCTCACTTCGCTATTCATATCCAAGCCAAAAGGCAGCGACATTTCGTACAACAACAGATACTGGGCGGCTAATTCACGGTTATCAGGCAACCGATAGAAAGCACTGTCGTCATCGTGCAGGTTCTTGTTAAGTGTCTTCATCGTCTCGACAATACTGTGCACATGAACCACTTCGGGCTGATCCCGATACCAATCGCCAAATGCCTCCAAAAGCGCCATGTATTTTGGGCTGCTAATCCCTCCACTCTCACCGGCCCGCAGTCGGTACTCGATCTTATATATTCCAGTCAGGTGCTCCATGGCGAAATCCGTATCCCGGCGGAATTCCGAGCTTTGATCGAAATAATTTACATACTGATCATTGAGTTCTAGGCTCGGCACAAAGCTAACCAAGGCCACCGCCACAACTATCAACGATGCCATCAATCCACGATGATGGCCAACAACGAAATCACCAATTGATCGAAACAAGCTGGTAAACATGACCCCCTTCTTCGCCGTCGTAAACGGTAATAAAACCGCCGCTGCCGGCAATGTAAACACTGTAAAAAAGAAGGCTGCGATGATTCCCAGTGCTGCTATATTGCCCAGATCCCGCAGTGGTGGTGTGTCCGAAAAATTCATACTCAAGAAGCCAATCGCCGTGGTCAAGGAGGTGAGAAAGATTGCCTCCGTATTGAACTTTAGGCTCTCCATCATGGCGTCACGTTTTCCCAGGCCATCGCTCATGCCGCTTAAAAATGTCGTCAACAGATGAATACTGCCAGCTACAGCCAGGGTCATGATAATAGTCGGGGCAGAAGCTGAAGGCGGTGTCACCACCACACCGCT
>JBDLIZ010000456.1:0-5019 GCA_039714615.1 Pseudomonadota bacterium
GAAAACAGAAGTTAAGAATAAGGTAAGAACGATGTCCAGCAGCGATGCCTTAACATCAAGCGCGCTTGTCATTGCACATCCAGGCCACGAATTGTTCGTTTATGGCTGGTTAAAGCATGCCACTCCCCGGGTTTTCGTCCTCACGGACGGCTCTGGACGAATGGGAAGCCCGAGAATCGACAATGCGCTGCGTATCCTGAAGTCGCTCGATGCCCCAATCGGCGAGCCTTTCGGACTTGTGCCGGACGAAGTGCTCTATCGTCACATTCTGAACCGGGAAATCGATTTTTTTGTACAACTAACGCGGAATCTGGCAACCGCTTTCGTGCGAGACGGTATACAGACTGTTGTCGGGGACTCCTTTGAACGTCAGTTTCTGGCCCACGACGTCTGCAGACTGATGATCGGGGCGGCAACCGAGATTGCGGCCCGGCAGATGAATCGACCCGTAAGGAATTTTGAAATCCCCATGTACGGCTATTTTGGCGGCAATACGCCGTTGCGAGGCAATGACACTTTGGAAATCGAATTTGACGAGGCTACCGTTTCCGAAAAGATGGTTGCAGCGCGTTCCTACGAAGATCCCGCCTTTCAGCATGAAGTGGATTACTTGCTTGCCCAACGTGGGCCGGACGCCCTCCGTCACGAAACGATGTGGCCGGTAACTAACCTGGACGGCTATGATGTCCGGGAAAAGGATGCGCCCGCGTACGAGATCCATGGTCAGAAGCTGGTGGATGCAGGCCATCATGAACAGGTGATCCGCTTTCGTGATCACGTGACTCCGATCGCAGACGCGCTGTTGAAGCTTGTCGAAAGGTACCGGTTTGATACCAGCCAGCACACCATGGCACATCAAGCCTGAGCAAACTGCGGGCAGCGACCCGCATGTTTAGTCCAATGGCTTATTTCGTGGTTGCCCTATAGCAAAATAAGAAAACCCCGCGGCAGCCATTTTTTCAGCATCGAAGACCTGTCGGCCGTCTATAACAACCGGCTGAATCAGCAGTTGTTTCAGTGATTGCAGGTTGATCAGTTGATACCTGTCGTGCCGCACCATGAACAGAGCCGCGTCAAATCTTTGTTGATCGAGTTGAGATAAATCACGGACGCAGCCCGCCACGTGGGGATCGTGAACGACGACTTCCGCACCTTGTTTCTCGATTTCAGCGACCAGCGTTCGACTCGGGCTGTTTCTGCTATCGTCGGTATTTTCGCGATACGCAAAGCCCATTATGAGGAGACGGGTCCCTCGCAATTGCTTTTCATAGTTCGCTAACGCTGCTTTTACGAGTTCAAGCATGTGAAACGGCATGGCATCGTTAATCTTTCGCGCCGCCGGGATCAGCGACACCGGGATACGCCCGGCCGAAAAGGCAAGCAACCAGGGATCCTTCGGGATGCAATGGCCCCCGACACCAGCTCCCGGGACCAGCATGTTTCGGTCGGTACTTTCATTCACGAGAGTTCGGACTGTTCGAACATCGCAGCCAGCGGATTCGCAGATAAGTGCAACTTCGTTGGCAAAGGCAATCTGTACGTCCCGCTCCGCATTTTCCACCGTCTTGACCATTTCCGCGGTAACACTGTCGGTGCAATGCAGATCCGCTTCCACGACGTGTCGGTACAAATCTGCCGCGACTTCGGCTGTCCGGGGGGTCAGGCCTCCCACGACCCGGGGCCTCGTCCGCAGGTTTTTCAGAAGTTTTCCGGAGGTCAGTCGTTCCGGGCACACGCCAAGGAAGAAATCGTGGTTCGCGGTTTTTCCGGCAGCCCTTTCGAGCAGCGGACGGACCGTGCCTTCAAGCGTGCCTGGGGCGAGGGTTGACTCCACAATCACCAGGGATCCCGATTTAAGAGCGCTTCCAATATCTTCGAGGGCCTGATACAGCGCCGTGAATTTTGGCTGATGGTTTTCGTCGATGGGCGTTTCGACACAGACAAGAATGATATCTCTATCGCGCAGTTGCGCATGATCGGTAGTCGCCTTGAGTTTCCCGGCCGTGACAACAGTGTTGAGAAGCTCCGCCAGCCCTGGCTCCTGCCCGCCAATGGGCAGATTCGCAGAGTTGACATCAATGACGCGTTGCCCTTGTGTTTCGATTCCCAGCACATCGAATCCGGCCTCAGCGAATGCGCAGGCGACTGGCAGCCCCACATAACCGAGGCCACAGACCCCAAGCAAGGCCTCTTTTCTTTCGATCTTCAGCTGCAGTCGGTCTAGCATTGGAATACGTTCAGATAGTTTTTTATCTCGTCGTCGAGATCAAAGCGCTGCCGGGTTGATTCAATCGCGCTTTCAGACATCTGCGACCACCGAACCGGGTTCCGTAATCCCTCAATTGCCTGCCGAAACGCCTCGTAGGAATCAGGACTGATGCAACAGCCGGCCGCACCTGTCTGCCGTCGAAGGTTCTCGAAATCGCTGGTTATCACAGGCAGTCCCACGGCCATGTAGTCGAAGTTTTTCATCGGCAGATTGCGCTTGAATTTCTCCAGATTCTGCCAGAGACAGATACCCACATGGTATTCGGAAAGGCGTTTCAACATCATCGGAGGCCGAAGGTGTCTACGGTGGCGAATGAGACCGCGCGCACTTAATTCCCGGATGAGTTCATTCTTGTGCGAATAAATATCCAACGTCAGGACTTTATGTCCCTCTTCGGAATTAAACCGATCGACAAACTCGGCACATTCGATGACGCCTCGAAATCGATTGACGCCGCCGATGTACACCAGCCGCAGTGGCTTTGCGGGATCCGGCGCCGATGCCCTTTCATCGACAAAGTCGACGTTTGTAAAATTTCGCAGCAAATGAACCTTTTCAGCGCCAAACATTTTGCGCCGATACAGATTGAACAGGTACTCGTCGGTACAGAACACCGCGGATGCGAACCGGACCAGCAGGATTTCCTGAACCCGGAAATTGACACCCTTGATCCACCCACGCAAGGTTTTTCCCGAATATTCGTAGGGCTGGTTGAAATAGTCCTCGTGCGCGTCGTAAATGAGGCGGGCCCGGGTGATTACACAGATCACCAGCCCAAGCGCCAGCTCTCGGACATCCGACGCTTGAACCCACTCGGGCCGAGTCTGTAAACCAAGCCGGAAGGTCGACCACCAACGACGTCCTTTCAGCTTGACATTCGTTTTCCCTCGTGGACGAATCACCGGCAGCAGTTCGTGCGATTCTTCTGAATCGCCGAAAGAGGACCGCCCTACATAGACGCAGTGGACATGAGGACAGCGTTGTGCCAGCTTGAAAACCTGCCGGTAGAGCAGACGGGGACTCTGCGCAGTGTGGGTAACCCCAAGAATCAGTAGTTTGGACATGGAATCCCTGCTGCCATACCTTATTCACGGATACGAGCCCGGCCGCAATAGTACTGGAGGCTTGAGTCCGAACAAAGGTGGGGATGTAAAGAACATCGCCTCATATACCCGAGGAACGCTAAATTGAACGAGTACGAGCGCTACAACTGGGATCTGAACGGCTACATTGTCGTAGAAAACGTGCTTTCGCCAGAAACAGCAAATGCCATCAAGGAAGCACTCGCTGGAATGCCGGCCGGATCCATCCCCCTTGAAGATCCTCGAACTCGCTCACTTCATGACCCTCTGACACATCCAGCGGTTGTTTCACGGCTGAATGTCATGTGTGGTCCGGGATTTCGAATTGACGGAATGCCTGAGCTACTCGATTTTTCAAGCCCTGGTGATGGCCCCTTGCTAAGAGGTGGTGGAGAACCTCGAAATCCTGACACCGCCTATCATCATCAAAACGGATCGATGCATTGTGGTTCCGTGGGTGTCATCTTGCACTTGGGTGACTCTGAACCCGAAGAAGCGGGTTTCGTTTGCGTACCAGGCAGCCACAAAACGGGATTTCCGATACCGGAGTCGCTGCAAAAAGGTGATGATAACCTCGGAATGCTGATTCGCCCGAAAATGACAGCAGGTGACTTGCTGTTCTTCATGGATGGCGCCTTAACTCACGGCCTGTTTTCCACAGGTGAGAAGGATGTCCCACGCGCAGTTCTGGTTCGGTATATGGCCAGGAACGTAGCCGGATCCCTGCTTGAACCCGAAGTCTATTGGCCCGAGTCTTTATTGGAAACCATGACCGATGAGCAACGCGCCGTATTGCACGCGCCTTGCACCGACGAAGGGGTACCCCGCCTTGCCGTCTGTCCGGATGGGGAAGTTCGTATCGCTGACGCACAACCGGCCTGGCACCGGAAGCAATCTTCGGATGAGGCGCGTCCATTCTCGCTGTCAGATGATGAAAAGTATTTTTTCGACCTCAAGGGATACCTGGTTCTCAGCGGAGTCTTGTCCCGCCAGGAAGTCGAACAATGCAACAACGCGATTGATCATTATGCGTCTGAAATAACGACACGCTGCCAGGAGACGACGAGCCTCGCTTTTGGTGCACCGGCACTCAGGGGAAAGACAGGCCGCCGGGAGATGGACGGTATGCTCGGCTGGCCGGCGCCCTATCGTGAACCCTTTCGCGAACTTCTTGTGCATCCGATGCTCGTGGCCCGCCTGAATGAGTTGCTTGGGGAGGGATTTCGGCTCGACAACGGCCCCCGTTTCATCGGGGCGGAGAAAGGAACCGAAGGCCACAGATTGCACGGGGCTGGCGAACCTTACTATCCTGTTCATTCGTTCTCACAGAAGAATGGCAGGTTTTACTGCAGGGCCGTGACGGCCGTCTGGCCATTATCGGACGCCCTTGAGGGCGATGGCGGTTTCGCCATGGTACCCGGGAGCCACAAATCGTCGGAGCCTGTCCCTCAAAAACTCAGGGTATTGGAATCCAATGTCGAGGCGGTCGTCCAGCCGGTCATGCATTCGGGTGATGTTCTGCTGTTCACAGAAAACGCCACCCACGGAGCATTTCCCTGGCAGGGAAAGCATCAGCGCCGCACAATCTTCTTCAAGTATGCCTCCCGCGGCTCTACGCGAAGAGCGGGACGGTGTTTTAAACCCGAACACTGTTTCGGAGATTGGACC
>JBDLIZ010000457.1:0-5011 GCA_039714615.1 Pseudomonadota bacterium
GACGGTTTAATATCAAAAGGTGCTCTATGTAGTAGGTGTGCAGTGATGGGTGATAAGGGGATGGTGCTGATCGGTTTATCACCGCTGATGCCACCTCTCCAGCGCTATAGAGAACACTAGAGTTATCCGACCTAAAAGTAAATCTTGGAAAAAAGGTCGCCAGAAGCCATATGTAGACGCACTCCGAGCAAGAGTCGATGCTTTGGCAAAGCGTATAGATAGGATAGAAGCAGAGGTTGATGAACTTTTGGGGGGATTAGGCGGTAAAAACCCTATTGGAATCAATAGGTTATATGTTAGATATGCAAAAGTGGTGGAGCCGAGGAGGATCGAACTCCCGACCTTCGCATTGCGAACGCGACGCTCTCCCAGCTGAGCTACGGCCCCAGAATCCGGTTATTCTAACCCTGTTGATTCAAGACTGCCAGTACTGGCCGTTCACAACATTGCTGTAGCAGGGGTTGCTGCCAACCTGTGATTAGGTTTTATATCTGTAAAGATTGAACAAAGCTAAAATAATTTTGCCTGCCCCGCGAAAATTTTTCTGATTGAACCGGTCTGTTATTTTCGAGAGGCCCGCAAAGCGTAAAGTGGCCTCTATAGCACTGACATAGCTCAACCCCGTCAGACTACCGGCTTGGCCCAGAGTGATGTACTTGACAGCGCAGGGGCAACGGTTGTGATGTGTCGTTCAAAAAAACCCGTAATGTCTCAGGAGATAGTTCAATGACAACAGAGAAAACTATGATCAATGCTGCTTTGGCTGGGATCGTTGCCTTAGGTTTGAGTACTGCTTCAGGTACGGCCTTTGCCGCCAAACCCGGCTTTGAAAAATGTCAGGGCATCGTCAAGGCTGGGATGAATGATTGTGGTACCAGTAAGCATAGCTGTGCTGGTCATGCCAGCAAAGACGCTGATCCCGAAGAGTGGGTTTATGTGCCTGAGGGTACCTGTAGTAAAATCGTTGGTGCTAAGGTGAAGGCAGCCAAGAAATAGATGCCCCACACTGGCGAGAAGCAAGTATTGGGCGTCGGGTCGATCCGGGGTATCGGGGTCGGCCTGCGTTCCCAACATTATCGAGAGATCCTTGAAAACCTACCCTCGGTGCCTTGGTTCGAGGTGCTGACCGACAACTACCTGGGGGAGGGGGGGCAACCTTTGGCCTATCTCGAACGGATAAGGGCCGATTATCCCGTGACCTTTCACGGTGTGGGGATGTCGTTGGGTTCCTGCGAGCCTTTGAATCTCGATTACTTGGGAAAGGTCAAGGCGCTTGCGCAGCGAATGCAGCCCGCCTGGATATCAGATCATCTGTGTTGGAGTGCCAGTGGTGGGCATTATAGTCATGACCTGCTGCCGCTGCCCTACACCGAAGAGGCGATTAGGCATATGGTCACCAGGATTACTCAGGCTCAAGATGTTCTGGGATGTCGTATGGTCGTTGAAAACGTTTCTAGCTATGTTAGTTTCGCCGATTCCGAAATGAGTGAATGGGAGTTTCTGGTTGCTGTCGTCGAGCAGGCCGATTGTGATATTTTGCTGGATATCAATAACATCTATGTCAGTGCCTGTAACCATGGCTTTGATGCCGAGCACTATCTGAACGCCATCCCCAAACAGCGGGTTCGTGAGATGCATCTTGCAGGTTATGAGGATCAGGGCACCCATCTTCTGGACACTCACGGTCTACCCGTGCACGAACCCGTATGGAGTCTGTACGAAAAGGCGCTCAGACGTCTGGATCAGATCCCTACGCTCATCGAATGGGATACCGACATCCCCCCCTTTCATTGCCTATTGCAAGAGGCTGAAAAGGCCCAACGTATCTTTGAAAAAACTAGTGGCCTACCAGCATAGTATTGATGGAAACAGAGCCCCCCAAATGCGTCAATGCAAGGCGCGGTCCGCAGGGAATGGCATGCCCTTTTCAAGGACCGCAACGCCGCAGTGGCGCATTTGGGGGGCTCCCTTCGGGCGAGGCGAGAAGCGGCCATCTGCGTTGTTGTGCTCCCTTGAATTAGCTACCGCTAGTCTTGCGGTCGCACGCCTAGCAGCTAGCCGCTTCTCGCCTCGCTGTATCCATCAATACTATGCTGGTAGGCCACTCGGATGTGAAGATGCTGCATGAGTTTCAGAGGCAGTTCTTTCAGGGGGTATTCGGTCAAGACGAAACGATCGTGAGCCGGTTGCTGGCGTCGGATAGACTCAGCGCGGGTGAATGTCTGGCGATCTATCGTGGCAGTGTGCTGGGTATCCACAGCACGGCATTGAGCGAGATCTATCCGGTATGCAAACGTCTGGTCGGAACACGGTTTTTCGAGGCGATGTGCCGTCGTTATATTCCGCAACATCCCGCTTCCAGTCCGAATCTGCAGGATTACGGTGAGTCCCTGGCAGGGTTTATCACCGAATTTGAACCCGCCCGAGGGCTACTCTATCTTAGCGATGTGGCACGGCTGGAATGGGCCTGGCACAGGGCCTTTCATGCCGCTGATGAAACCGGCACCGGCTTCGATATTTCGGCGATAGGGCGTCTGACCGAGGCACAACGGTCTCAACTGCTGTTCAATCTCCCGATATCTGGCCGTTTGTTGTTATCGGCATATCCCATACATCGTATCTGGGAATCCAATCAGACGGAATATGAGGGTGATGCGAGTATCGATCTGCAGGCCGGTGGGGTAAAACTGCTCGTCTGGCGCAACGGTTATTCCATGCGTATCGATATCCTCGAGAATGATCAATGGACCCTGCTAGGGGCCTTGGCTCGGGGCATACCGCTTGGAGGTCTCGCTCAAGCGATTGACCCTGTGGATATCACTGTCCTGCTACCGCAATGTCTGCAGCGTGGTTGGATTACCGGTTTCAGACTTGTCGACGAATAGCAGTGAAGGTGCCGCTAATTAAATGGAATGCCCTGAGGTGTATCGATATCCGTCATGGCTAGCTACCGTCACAACTTACCCAATTGGTTTGCAATGCATCTAGAGCATCTATGATCCACAATGATCTGGTCGCTGTCATTTTATCGGTAGTGCTTGGTTTGCTTATGTCGTTGACTGCTCAGGCGCAGGAGAGTATTAATCCTACTTTTCATGCAGGCGGGCATATTGCCGAATTCAGGGAATGCCGTTTTTTGTCGCTGGGCAGCAGCATGGGGGAACAGCGGCGGGAATTGTCAGCGGAAAAACTGGATAGGCTATTCTCTATATTGCGCACTACCCGCATCGGCAGCCTAGTCGTTTCTGAACTCAAGAATTTTCAGCGTGAGGGTTTGGGGGGGGAGCGCTCGAATCGGCTGCGGTTTTTCGAGATACAAAGGGATTTGGGACCTTCGGCGGAATACTTCGAGTCGGGCGAACTGCATATAAACTCGCGCTTTTTCCGCTACCTCGGTCTGCAGGATGATACGAGTGTCTCCAGACTCCATACTGCCGTGAGCTTTCTCGTTCATGAAGGAGTTCACGCCATTGCTCATCATCTCAATATGATGAGTCGCTACGATATCTACCAGGCCGATACCAAGGTCAACGAAGCATTGGCCTATTTTATCCAGGGCCTGTTCCTGGATGAGATAAAGGAACAGCACCCTAATTATCAGGAAGTGAAAGCCATCCCGGCATGGGATGTGTGCACGGCGCGCATCGTCAAGATTCTCGCCAGCTACGGCATTACCGCAGAGACCTCGTTTGAGGAAGCCTATGATCTGCTTTCGGAGTGGCAGTTAGAGGTGGATGAGGCAACTGCGTTGCGACTGTCCAAGCTATGGCATTACTACCAGTTCATTCACGACAGCGAAGAGTCGGCTGTATTGTGGCGCATGGATGAGGATCGTATTCCCAAGATAAAGGTGGTGGAGGCCGTTACTGACATGATCTGGTTGGATGTCGAGCGACGCAACTGCAATTTCACCAATACCTTTTCGCTGATGACAAATCGGATCATTCTCTACAGCCCATACGCCGAGACACCTACAGGGGTGACGCCGTGTGCCTATTTTACCGGCTTCGTCCGCTCCCTGCGCACGGAAGGAGAGGTTTCTAAGGTACTCAGAGAAGAGATCGACCGGTGGCTGCGCAGACGGGGTATCGATCCACAAAGCAGTGTCAAGGGTGCATCATGAGCTGCAAAGGGATTGACATTATAGGTGCGATTCTGGTCCTAGTGATTTTCGACTGTGTTAGTGCGGAGTCTACGGCAGTACCGGTACCCATGGAGGGTATGTGGCAAGCTGGGGAGGAGGCGATGGGCGACTGGATGCCCCTTTTTAGTTCGATATCCCCATCTCCGCATGCCTTACACAGCGCCATATTGAAAAGAGACCGGCCAGCAGTGGCGGCGGTGCTGCGAGGAGGTGCGGCTGTGGACAACCGAGAAAATTGGCTGGGTGAAACGCCATTACATCTGGCTATCCGCACAGCTCAGCCGATCATGGCCCAATTGCTTCTCGACAACGGTGCCGATCCCAACCTGTGCGCGCTCAGGCAGGGCTACGCTCCTTTACACCTGGCCGGCAGGTTGGGTGAGAGGAGCATTGTTAAAATGCTGGTTCAACAGGGTGCGAATATCAATGCCGGATTGTGTCGCGATGGCCATTTGGATCCTGGGCACCGAGGTGACACGGCCTTGCACGAGGCAGCGTTTCGTGGCGATCTAAAGATGATTGATCTTCTCATCAACGAGGGCGCACGGGTCAATGTCCTCAATGACATGCAGTCTATCCCTCTGCATTGGGCCGCTTTGGCTGGCCACGAGTCCGCAGTGGATCGGTTGATCACCCACTAGGCCAATGTAAACCGGGCCAACCGTATCGGCGTTACTGTACTGCACTGGGCGGTTTCCTATGGTCATCTGGGTGTGGTGCGCACGCTGCTTGACAACGGTGCGCAAATCAACGTCGCTAGCAGGAGCGGTACAACGCACATTCCGCACCCTATTTCGCTGAAGATCGATAATTTTTCGAGCCAGAAGGCAGCACGTTATAACATTTTATCTTTGCACGAAGGGCGTT
>JBDLIZ010000458.1:0-5007 GCA_039714615.1 Pseudomonadota bacterium
GGACGACGATGGTGTATCAACCATCAGTATATTGAGGAATGAAAAGAAGCCAGAGGCTGGCTAGGTACTATTAATGCGCCGGTGTGGTATTGCCCGATGTGTAGCGAAGTGGACTTTTGCTGATGTGTCCATCCATGGGATACCAAAATCAAACAGGATATGGATGCCAGCCTCATTTTGAATGATATCCAAAGTAACGCGGGTGTTTTCCCCGAAAAGAATACCTTTATCGAGAGAGCTTGAAAGAGACAAGCATTGACGTGACCAGGATCAAAATTACACGTATTCGGCTTCAGAAACTGTATGCGTTTATTAAGCCAGAGATTGCAGTGAGCCACTTACACAGCGAGGACCGACTATGATTGATTCTAATCGCATAACCACAGCGCTTTTACTTGCCGCAGGCACGGGAAGCCGCCTGCGACCACTGACCCGAAACGCACCGAAGTGCCTCACCGAAGTCGGCGGCCGCCCGATCCTCGACCGTCTGATTCACAACCTGCGGGCAAAGGGCTTCCAGCGACTGGTAGTGGTGCTTGGACACCAGGGCGACCAAATCCGTGATTTTCTGCGCCACAAGGCTGACGGTATGCGGGTCGATTATGTTTTCAATCCTGAGTATAAAACCACCAACAACCTCTATTCTCTGTGGCTGGCCCGGCAGCAGATTCAGGAACCGTTCCTGCTGGTGGAAAGTGATCTGGTTTTCGAAGCCAGGATGCTGGACGACATGCTCTATCCGGACCGGATTGCAATTTCCAAGCTTCGTCCCTGGATGAATGGCACCACGGTGGTACTCGGTTCCGGGAAACGCGTCATGGCTTTTCGTCCCGACTGCGGTCAATGCGATACACCCCGCTACAAGACGGTGAACCTCTACAGTCTGTCACTGAAGACTTGGAAGGCAATGGAAGAAAGATTGAGTGACTACGTTTCGGATGACAGGCTTGGCGTGTATTACGAAGCCATATTCACGGACATGGTCGCCGACGGTTCGCTCGCGTTTGATGCGGTCTTCTTCGACGCAGACCGATGGTACGAAATCGATACCCTGGCAGATCTGGACGAGGCGGAAAAGCTGTATGCAAGTCCTATCTCCATCACGGGCCGCTCCCTTGTCGCTATCGAGCCGCTGCCCAGCCTTGCCTGAGATCGATCACACTGCGGTTGATAAGTATTGGTCGGGTGTTAAGGCCTCGATCCTCGGTCCATACATGATGGACGGCTTTGGCTTTCCCGCGAGCGCGGGCCATTTTCGTTTCCGGGCAGAATCCAGGATTGTTAAGCGACTACTTCGTAATGTTGATCAAAATGGTGCAGTACTCGACCTTGGGTGTGGTGTTGGATATTGGGCCGAGGTATTTGCTCGACGCTTCTCCCGCGTGGTCGCCGTCGAGGGCAGCGGTGCACTCTACCAGGCACTGGAGGAACGGTCTGCCGCGTATCCGAACATTCGTCCCGTACTCAGCAATGTCCTGTCGTTCGAACCCGATGGTCACTACAGCCTTGTTTTTCTTGGCGGCCTGCTCATGTACCTTGATGAAGAACACGTGATCGCCCTGTTGCGTAGCTTGGTTGCGTGCCTCGAACCGGGCGGTGTCATCATGTGCCGCGATTCCACTGTCCGGGGTGAGACCGAGACGCGTGCGGGTGACTACCCGGTTGTCTACCGATCCGTGCAGGATTACCGGCGTATCTTCAGGCAATGCGGACTGAGGGTCCGGCAGACCGAGCGGAACGAGCCCTATGTCCTCATTCAGATCGGGTGTGAACTGATCAAAAAATGGAAGGGACTCGTGCCGGAACCGGCTCAGATGCTGCGGATCATGGGTCCCTTGACCTATTGGGCAATGCGACTGGGAAATCCCTGGATCAATTATTTGCTAAAGGCGCTGGAAATCCCGTTCCCGAAGCTGGAAAATCATTTTTTTGTACTTGAAGCGGAGGCAAACTGACCACCCGCAGGTCGCGCTTATTTTCGCGGCCCGGTGGCTTAACTGTATTCGCCATGATGCGCAAGTAAAGAGGGGATAAGTGCAGAAAAACTTCGTTTACCGGAACCTCGCTAACATAACATCGATTCTCGGTGTGCTGCCTCTGGTATTGCTGTTCTTCGATGATGGCTACCGTTACGTCATCCCGTTAATCATCTTCAATAATGTCATGGATGACCTTGATGGCGTTTTGGCAGCCAAACTGGACATCCGGAGCCGCTTCGGTGCCGATCTGGATAACGTTTGTGACGCTGTCGCTCACGTTGCCCTGGCGCTGGCGGTCGGCGCACATTTCGGCGGCATGGTCCTGATGGTCAGTGCAATTGCGGCGAGTTCGATCATCCTGCGCGCCACTTCCCGGCTCAACCCCGAAGCAATCTCCGGGGGCGGTTCGCCTACCAATGAACTCATGCGCCACTTGCTGTTTGTTCTCCTGTTGACGCAAATGTTTGATGTTGACCCTGGGCTCTATCTGGTTCTCATGTTTATATTGCACTCGGTGACGATGATCGTGCCATTCAAGTTGCCGGTCCTTATCCGAGGACTGGCAAAGACCGCCACGGCGGTTGCTTTGGTGAATGTGGCACTGGTGGCAGCATGGCTCATACCGATGGTTACGCCATTTATCGCAACGGCATTTATCACCACCTACTTGTATTCATTTGTTGTTGGAGGAGCGCAATGGCTAAAGGAACGGGAAAACAAACCAGATGTTTGAAATGTGCTGACATAACACATCAGGCCTGCGAAGGCCGCAGCCAACGCAGGTAAGACGGCATGCATAATCTCTCAGATGGTTTATGATATGTCAAAGCTGCCATCATTACTCGGCCGTCTTTTGTGCCTGTTAGGGTTTCATGACTATCGCGTGCTCGAAATCATGTTCCAATTCAGTTCTGGTGGCAGTATCGAAAAGGTCGAGTGCCGGCGCTGTGGGGCGACCATTACCCGGCAGGCATAACCCGCCACGAAGCCGATTGCCTGAGTATGTCTTTAATTATTCACCAGCCTTCGCTATAAAGGTATCCCTGTCGGGGAAACGCCCATCATGGCGTTTCATTTGCTCAATAATGTGAGTGGCAATCATCTCCCGGTTGGCGGGCGTATCAATCGGGCGGATGCACCAGAAGAAGGCCGAACCGATCGTGTCTTTGATCCATGCCTCAAAGTCCTCCCAGTTGCCATTCAAATGTTGGTCCATCTTTTTTCCTGACCTCTGTGCCTTGTTTTCTGTGTAGTTGCCATAGCTTGTCGATTACATCGTCGGGGTGGAGATGCGAGTTAGATAGCGACAGGGTAATTGGTAACTCATGCAAGACCTGATGGCTGTTTTTTTGAAGTGGGTTCTCGTTGTACGAGAACTGTGTCGATCAGTCCGTATACCACTGCATTTTGGGCGCTGATGAAATAGTCACGCTCAGTGTCCGTTTGGATTCGCTCCAGCGGCTGTCCCGTGTGAGCGGCCAGGATCTCTTCGAGCCGTGCACGGATTCGCAAGATCTCCTTGGCATGGATGTTGATATCGGTGGCCTGTCCCTCGAAACCACCCAGTGGCTGGTGCAGCATGATTCGAGCATGGGGTAGGCAATAGCGCTTCCCGCTTGCGCCACCCGTGAGGAGCAGTGCGCCGATACTCACCGCCTGTCCGAGACAGATTGTACTGACGTCGGGTTTAATGAATTGCATGGTGTCATAAATCGCAAGCGCAGCGCTCACTGAACCACCCGGCGAGTTGATGTACAGGTGGATGTCTTTATCCGGGTTCTCCGACTCCAGATAGAGCAGTTGGGCGACAATCAGATTGGCGACTTCGTCGCCAACTGGCCCGACCAGGAAGACAACCCGTTCCTTGAGCAGTCGGGAATAGATGTCATAGGTGCGTTCGCCCCGTGCTGATATCTCGACCACGATCGGCACCAGGCCCAGTGCCCGCGGGGTATCGATCCCGGATGTGTCAATAATGGCTGTCATTTTTACATTGTTATCATAACTGGGACGCCGCAGGGCTCGACATGGTTTTCGGAGGTTAGACGTAGCATGCAGATTGTGCAAAAGTTTAACATTGAGCTTGAGACATATCCGAGGGCAGAATAGCAGCATGGCGACTTCAGGTGACTATCTGGGCGGGGCAATGACAGCACGTGAGTTTTATGACGCGGCGATTTCCAGCCTAAGGCGCTGCCTGAATGAGGAGAATATAAACAAGCAAGGTGAGGTGTCCCGGGCAGTCACTGAGTTTGCCAGGGTTCTGCGTGAGGATGGATTCGACGACAAAGGCGATCGGAAGCGTCGCCTGGCAGCACTCGAGGCCCGTCTCGTGGCGATGGTCAATGGGGATCTACAGAGCCTCTCGGATGGATCGATGGCTGGACTAACCCGCCTGATCGATGATATTACTGCGGCCCTGCAGGCCGAATAGGCTGCATGAAGCTATTTACTGATTACCCGCTCGATAGAATTGAATAAGACCGAAATGGCTATGCCGACTTCCATGGCTGATAAGTTTGCTGGACGTGGCTGGTTTGGATGGTGGGAGTCGTGATGAGGGCGAATGAAATACGCGTTGTCGAAATTGTGTCAGATCTGCTTGGCGTTAGAAGAGAAGACGTATCCGTTGATTGCTCTTTTGCCGATGATCTGGGGGCGGATTCCCTCACTATGGTGACCCAGGGAATCGACCGTCACAGTTGTCCAATAGATTGCACCAAATAACCCCAAATATAGGCAAATAAGGCCAAATAGCGCAATTTAATTGGACAGTGTAAGCCGTATAAAAGCATATAAAAACAATGAGATATGTGCTTTAAGGCGGAACACTACGAACCAGGCGGTCGGGAGTTCGAATCTCTCCGGGCGCGCCATTTTACTATTTAAATCAACTGATTATAGCGTTCCGCTTGGCCGGTTTTTTCGTGGCTGTCCAATAGAGCTAAAATCATCCATTTAATTGGACAGGCGTTGTTATTTCATACCTTCCCTGTGTATACGGCATCCGTGATCAAGTGACTGACAG
>JBDLIZ010000459.1:0-4997 GCA_039714615.1 Pseudomonadota bacterium
TTGAGCTCACTCTTGGTGACGATCGCCTTAATGAAATTGTCTGCTGTCAATTCGTAGGGCGGAGCAAGCTTACTACTGTATACACTACCCAGCACAATCGGGTTGGAGGGATCATTGTTGAGATATCCAAGCACCACTTCGTCGCCAATCTCGGGAATGAAAAAGGCCCCAAACTGATTCGAGGCATAGAAGTTCGCCAACCTGGCCCACACACCTTCTGTTTCTGCCTGCAATACAGGCACTGACACCTGGATCTTGAACTGACCATCCGGGTCCTCATCCAGCTTTTTCACCACACCAACCTGCAGGCCCTCGACACCGGGCAGCAGTCCGGCCGCCGTCGGCGCGATGACATCATTCTCCTCGACGAACCAATTGGGTGACATGCCAAAATCAACTTCCGTCAGCCAGTTGCCGTTCGCGATGTCATGCGAGACCGTGCTGACGAATACATTGCCGTTGAAGCGATTACCGACACCCTCCAGCTCGATAAGGGCGCCGATCTCAGCTTTGGCGCTGCCCTGAAACTTCATGCGTCCACGGATTCTGGCGAGCCCCGATTTGCGCTGTTGGGCGGTGGCCCAATCCTTGAGTTCGCTCTTTTCCAGCATGGCGGGTGTCTGCAAACGATATGATTTAAGATCGACGACCTCGGCCAGGTCGGTGGTGCTGAGATCTCCCTGCTGATTGAGAGACTGCGGCGCAACATTCTCTTCCGCTATCGCTTGCTGATTGGGATCCCAGGTCACGCAATTGACCTCCGCCAGCTGACTGCGCGCGTCTATATCGGCTTGAAATTCCATCAGGTCATCCCCATAGCCGACCTTCAAGACGGGTGATGAACTGGTTTCCGGTGGTTTGACCGCCAGCTTTCCATTGTCGACGCAGACCAGCAGTCCATTGGTCTCGGCACGGGAGAGCATGAAGTCCCAGTCGGTACTATAATATTGCACCAGCTCTTTATGCTCGGTAGTGGTGGCCTCTATATCGGAGCTCAAACCACTATAGTTACCGATCAGTTTGGAGATGATGTCGCTATCCTTGGAATCGATGTAGTTGGCATTTTTTCGACCGATCGTCATCACCACCGCCTTGTCACGGCATTCGATTACCAGGCGGGAAAAGTTATCACCCGTAATCTTTATGCCGTGTTTAATGACGATGCCTTCAAAAATCGTCTCCTCGCTTCCATCGTATCCCGCATTGATCTTTATCTCACTTCCCGGTTTGAAGGCATCATCGTTACTGACAGGAAAGTCTCTTTCCGGCATGTCACCATCGATCAATACAAGCTTGGCTTGCGGGATCCTGTTTATGGACTTGTTCACCAATACAGAAATAACCTGAATCGTCTCATCGATCTGTGTACCATTACTGAAAATGGTCAACTTGACTACACCATGACTGTTGAGAGTGGGCGAATCGGTCATGCCTTACCTCAATGGAGGAAAATGGAGTGTGCTGCCTGGTTTGATAGCACGAAAGTTGGTGATGTTATTGATTCTGGCCACCTCCAGATAATAAGAGCAATCCTTATAGACGCGATAACAGAGCATGGGCAAAGTGTCACCCGCCTTGACCTCAATCAGGTGACTCAAGTCGGGAGAGGATCTGTTGGCCCTGAGCGCCTCCTCCTCCTTGCTCATGAAGCCCGAAAAGGCCAGCTTGATCTTGGCACGTAATGGCTCGCCAGTCGGTTTGAAAAGGGTATAATCCACCGACATTGAATCGAGCCGGCCAAAGAAGATCAGACTACCCCACAAGAGCCGCACATGATTAGGTTCATGGTTGCTGCCATCGTACTGATAGACGATTTTGGTCAGTTGCTCGACCTGGGTTTTCACGTCAGGTGAATCATTGCCTCCCGAAGGCGGATTGACCACACCCGTGCCGTCTATGACGATATCAAAGTTTACCTTTTCCGGCCTTATACCGCTGAATTTCGTGTCGGAACCAAGCTGTCCCAACGCCTCTTTTTTGTTGTATCCGATCGAATAGGCATGGCTGTAGCTGGAAGGATTCAACATCACCTCGAACGAACCGCCATCGTTAACCGTGACATTCCCGCTGTCATCCAGCGTACAGGGCGAGAGCTTTAGTTTTTTCTTTGAACCGGCGCTTGATCCAGTCATTTATCTTTCACGCATGCCATTCAGTGAGTCGGAGATCAACTCGCGGCACTCTTCGAGCAGCGCCGCTTTGAATTGTTCAAGATCCGCGGTCGGGACCTCTCGGTCGTCTTCAATGTCGTGAGTATTCATCACGGTCGATTTAATGATTATCTGCTTCACTTCAATGGTCATGTCGTTCAGATCAATCTATTTGTATAGTTGTAACTCAATTCAATTTTTTCTATTGCAACTTCATTCTTGGTGGAGTTGAAGTTGTCCACTTCCCAGTTGACCGGATAGGCGTTGTCGAACGACCAGCCACGGATGGGAATTTTATCTTCATTCATCAGGTAGACCATGATCGGCATAGGCACGATAGGCGCCATGAAGTCCGCTTCGAATACTGAACGACACCATATCACCAGAGGGGATGACATTTTTGCAATGCCGCGTTTCAGTACCAGCTTGGGATGCTTAACCGATTTTGGAAGCTGGTGTATATATCTGTTTTCACCCCCTTCGCTGTAGGGTTCGGTTTCGATTTCAGAGCCGATGCCAGTGACCTCCTGGAAGGAGGTGTCGGACATGCCTGCGGATGCCGAAAACACAACCTTGAAATAGAACGCCGCTGGTTGATAGCCGTCAGACGAAAGACTCACACTCGTTTTACCCCAAATAGAATGAATCCATCAAAGCGGTATGCTAATAGATGCCGCCTTGATTTTGGGCCCAATCGCTGAAAATAATTCTTCAGTGTAGGGTGGTCACCGCCCACTCTCAACAGATCGAGAGGTATTGGGTGGGCGATGCCCACCCTATCTGATTATTCTCAATTTCAGAAACAACATGAGTGAATCTTTAAGCATTATCTATAGTGATGCCTTCGTGGGCAATCTCAATAGTTTCAATGGCAACCTCATTACCGTCCGCCTTCATGTCTGTGCCGGTGATCTTTGTGGGCCAGGCATTGGCAAGCGTCCAGACCATGGTTGGTGCCCCCGCCTCGTCCAGAAGACTTATCGTGACAGGAACACGCTTGATGGTATTCATCTTGATTTGATTGAACCAATCCCAGAACTTGTTATCCGACTTGAAAACACCCTTTTTCATGGTGACGTTACTGGACTTCTTGATGCCAGGCATTTTGATGGTGGAAAATTCGGGGCTATCTCCATGGCGATACTCAATCGGTTGCGCCTCGAGATCCAGGCCTGAAACCTCTTGAAAAGACATCACCTCGGAATCCCACTTTACCTCAAAGTAGAATTTCGGCATCGGCCATACGGCTGTGGATTGTGCTGAACCGTCATCAGCCATGACACACCTCACTGTAAATTGTCAGTTGATTAACATTCATTGATTGAAACCCTCTCCTCGGGATACTATGACTTCTGCATCTGCTGCTGGAAGGTGATCTCGATAAATTCCGCTGGTCGGCTCACGGCCACCAACACGGTTACCCGTAAGATGCCTTCCAGAATATCTTCCGAAGTCATGGTTTCGCCCAGGCCAACGTGCACACTGAAGGCATCATCAGGAACTGCACCGGCAAGGCCGCCGCGCTTCCAGATACCGGTCAGAAAGTTGCGGATCATGCTCTTGATGGTGACCCAGGTATTGGCGACATTGGGTTCGAAGACATAGGCCTTGGTCGCCAGGCGTATCGACTCTTCCAGCATGATCATGGTGCGGCGCACATTGATATATCGCCAGTCCAGGCTGTTACCATCCAGCGTCCGGGCTCCCCATACCAGGGTGCCCTCACCAATAAAGGTGCGTATGGCATTGATCGATTTTCCCTGAGTGGTTACATTCAGATCTTCCTGCTCGTCATGGGTGATGTTGACTGAGGGTGATACCACCGCACTGAGGCTGACATTCGCAGGCGCCTTCCAAACGCCGCGCGAGTTATCCACCATGGTGTAGATACCCGCCATGGCGGCAGCTGGTGGTAACAGGTTCAGTTTCTCTTTGATCGATCCGAGGATACTGCCAAATAGCGGACTCATCGCAATCAGGCTCTTGTTGAGTAGACTCTTTATGGCAAATACCTCATCTTCCGACTCATTATCCAAGCTTTTGCTGATGTCGTTGATCGCTGTTGCCTGTTGAGCGATCTTTGCCAAGGTAGAATCGTCAATCACATCCGGTATACCGAGTTCCGTACGCAATAGGATCTGGAGAACATCCGCATTGACAAGGTTCTCGAAGCTTAGATCCTTGTCCTGCACAATTGTGGTGTTTACCCAAGGATAGTAGGCAGCGGCATAATCGAGATAATTGATTCCCAGGGCGGAACGAAAATTTTCAATACAGTCACCCGACGGGTCCTGCCTGTCCTTCTCCCCCCCCCATATGTCGAGAATCGCTACCCGGCTTTTCATCTTGCCGCCGCAGTGAGCCAGTGCAGCCTGTTGCACGCTGATGCTGTTTTGCTCGTCCAGCAACACCGTCTCAGGAATTACCACCATGGTGGGTTCCTGCTCCTTGACAAGCAGATCGATACCACTGCTCAGTTTATCTGCTTCGATATCGTCGCTGTAACTTCCCACGGAGACCACATAGCAGGGACCACCGCCATTCTGGAAAAACAGCAGCATGCTGTAATAAAGCAGGTTGTTACCGGCAGTCTGATTCAGCTGGTACTGCTTGCCGGCAAGGAAGAATGCCGCCTCGTCGGTTGAGTCATCTGGCATCTCATCAATGCTGAAAAGCGGTGTCGGAGAAAATCCGAAATAATTATGAAATTCAGACATAGAGGTAATTCGCCATGGCTTATTCAATAGGGATTTACCCTTATTATCGGCCTTCTGGGTATAACCTATAAATGCTGGAACCGCGGTTGCCACCTCAACGACAGAATTTGGAAAGGCGTTTTTCTCAACG
>JBDLIZ010000460.1:0-4993 GCA_039714615.1 Pseudomonadota bacterium
ACCGTCTGAAAGAGGTGGGCGCAGGGGAAGCGGTAGCGGAATTCGGGGCACAATTCGCACTCTTCTCCCAATCCGTGATCAATGCCCTCAGTCTGGCCACTACACCGGAGCGGTGCGATGACCAGCTATCCAAGCTGCTGGTGCAATTGGAGGAGTTCGAAAGCAAGTTCAGTGACTACGACGAATTCTTGAATGACATCATCAACAAGCGCGAAGAGGTCTATGAAACCTTCGAGGCCCGCAAACAGACCCTCCTGGACGAACGACAGCGGCGCATCCATAACCTGAACAACGCCGCCACCCGGCTACTCGACGGTATCGAGAAGCGCACCCAGAAGATGCTGTCTCAGGACGAGATCAATACCTATTTCGCCGCGGATGCGATGGTCAACAAGGTGCGCAGCTTGTCTGAGAACATCCGCGAGCTGGGCGATACGGTCCGCTCGGACGACATCGACTCGCGCCTGAAAAATGCCAAGGAGCAGTCCGTTCGCTCCCAGCGCGATAAACAGGATCTGTTCGAAGGTGGCGGCGACGTCATCAAACTGGGCCGGCACCGATTCAGCGTCTGCGTGCAGGAGGCCGACATCACCATCGTTCCCCATGACGAGGCCCTGGCATTGCATCTCAGCGGCACCGATTTCTTCGAACCCCTGACGGACGAACGCTTGATGCGTCTGCAGGGCTATTGGGAGCAGAACCTGCCCTCGGAGAATGCGCAGGTCTACCGCGTGGAATACCTAGTCCATCAACTGCTGAACGCTGCCGAGCGTGGTGACTCCGGTCTCTCACTGGAGTCGCTGCTTGAGCAGCGCAGCGATGAGAAGGCATTGGCGGCGATCATCAGAAAATTCATGGCCCCCCGCTACCAGGAGGGCTATGAGAAGGGCATCCACGATCAGGATGCCCTCAAGCTGCTTTCAGCGCTACTTGAGATGCACCAGGCGGCCGGTCTGCTGCGCTACAGCCCCCGCACCCGCGCATTGGCCATGCTCTTCTGGCAGGCCAGGCGTAAAGAGGTCCAATCACTCAAGGACAAGGCATGGTCTGAACGCGCTCGAAGCATCCAGCAACTCGAGCAGAGCTTCGGGCAGGCGGATGCCTTTCGTGCCTTGCGGGACGAACTCACCGCTGAAATAGGCGACTATGTGAACGCCACCGGGCTGCCCTTCTCCCTGCACGAAACCGCCATGAGCGCCAAATACCTCTCATTGGAGCTGGCAAAGCCCAAACTCGGTTTTGAAATCAGCCAAAATGCCCATGACCTGGCCGATCTGCTCAAGGAGCAACTGCGCCGCATCAAGCACCAGGGGATCTTCACAGAGACACTCGACCGTCTGAGTGGAGATATCGGCAAGCGCTGGCATCTGGTGTCGACCTGGATCGATGGGTTTGTCCGCTTCCAGAAGCTGGATCAGTACGCCTCTTTCAAGGCGGAGGCCGCCGCCCTCCTCCTATTGGACGACAGTTTACCCCTGCAAACCCGCAACGCCGTTATCCAGCGGCGTATCGAGGGCCTGCTGGGAGACCACCCGCGCATCCAGTCGCAGACCCTGCCGCTGGAGTTGCCGGAGTTTCTCGATCGATTGCACCACTACACCTCGAGCGTCCTGCCCGAGTACGAGTCTTTCAAATCCCGCCGCTCCGAACTCATCGAAGCGGCCCGGAAGCGCTTGAGAATAGAGGATTTCAAGGGCCGCCCCCTCTCCTCATTTGTGCGCAACCGGCTGATCAACGAGGTCTATCTGCCGATCATCGGTGACAACCTCGCCAAGCAGTTGGGCACCGTAGGAGAGAATAAGCGAACCGATCTGATGGGTCTGCTGCTGTTGATCTCTCCCCCCGGCTATGGCAAGACCACCCTGATGGAGTACATTGCCAACCGCATGGGGCTGATCTTCATGAAGATCAACTGCCCCTCGCTGGGTCACGACGCGCTCTCCCTCGATCCGGCTCAGGCGCCCAATGCCACCGCCCGTCAGGAGCTGGAGAAACTGAACCTGGGTCTGGAGTTGGCCAACAACGTCATGCTCTACCTCGACGACATCCAGCATACCAACCCGGAGTTCCTGCAGAAGTTCATCTCCCTCAGTGACGGCACGCGACGTATCGAAGGGGTCTGGAAGGGAGAACCCAAGACCCATGATCTGCGGGGCAAGAAATTCTGTATCGTCATGGCGGGCAACCCGTACACCGAGTCGGGAGACGTCTTCAAAATCCCCGACATGCTGGCCAACCGCGCGGACATCTATAATCTGGGCGATGTGCTGAGCGGCCGCGAGGAGGCCTTCGCCTTGAGTTATATCGAGAACGCCCTGACCTCGAATCCAGCCCTGGCGCCGCTGGCGGTCAGGGACATGCAGGACGTCTACCGCTTCATCCGGCTGGCGCAGGGCGAAAACATCCCCAGCACCGATTTCACCCACCCTTACAGCGGTGCGGAAATCAATGAGATTGCCGGCGTACTGAAAAAGCTGTTCAGCGTACAGCAGACCGTGATGCGCGTGAATCGGCACTATATCGAGTCCGCCGCTCAGGCCGACAAGTACCGAACCGAGCCGCCGTTCAAGTTGCAGGGCAGTTACCGCAACATGAATAAACTGGTGGAAAAGGTCAGTGCGGTCATGAATGACGACGAGCTCAACGCCCTGGTTCGTGATCACTACATCGGCGAGGCCCAGACCCTGACCAGCGGCGCCGAAGAGAACCTGCTGAAACTGGGTGAAATCACCGCTTCACTGAGCGGGGAAGAGCAGGCCCGCTGGAAGAAGATCAGAGCTGACTTTGCGCGTATCCAGAGCATGGGCGGTGAAGACGCCGACTCCGTGACCAAGATTGCCAACCAGATCGCTGGTGTGGCGGGCGGACTCAGCGCCATTGAGCAGTCAATCGGCCAGGTCTTCACCAACCGGTCGCTCGACCCGGTTCAACAGGAGCTGCAGGAACTGATATCACTGATTAAAACGATGGAACTCAACGTTGAAGTGGTGAACAAACCGGTACCCGGCATGGACAAGGTTTTGCGTGCCATGGGGGATGCCATCAATAACTCGCTGCTCCCCGTTGTGCAGGCGATGGAGCACAAATTAAAGATGGACCACGATATCTGGGAGCGGGTGAAGCGGCTCGGTGATCAGGTGAGTTCACTCGAAAAGTCGATGGTGAAAACCCATCGGACCAAGCGTCGACTGGTGAAAAATCCCGAGTCTGACCAGAAGCAGTAACCTACTCGTTGAGAAACCTGAGGGTTTATTTCCTGGCGGAGGTAGTCATGGCACTGATCATCAGTGCCATACCGCTCATCCATTATCCATTCGGCTGGTTTGAGACCTTTTTCCATGAATTGTCCCACGGACTGGCTGCCCTCTTGACTGGGGGCATCATACACTCGATCGAACTCAACCTTGATGGTTCAGGTTATTGCGTGACATCGGGGGGTGTTCAGTTTCTCGTGCTTATCTCCGGTTATGCCGGCAGCGCCTTGTGGGGTTGTTTGGTCTATCTTTCCGTAACTTCCGGCAAGGCGCGTTCTGCCAATATCATCGCTGCTATGCTGGCTGCATTAGTCACACTTACCGGCGTTCTCTGGGCTCGCGATCTTGTCACGATATTGATCTTATTGGCCATCGTCGGTTTATTTGCTGCGGCCTACCGTTATGGCAGCCGTCAGCTGACACGGCGATTTGTCGAGTTTATCGGTGTGTATGTGGTACTCGATGCCATTCGAAGCCCCTTCTCTCTCATTGATGGCCAAAGCCTGGGGGATGGAAGCGCCCTAACTGACATGACCTACATACCGGAGATAATATGGATAATGCTATGGAGCCTCATGGCTATCAGTTGTCTTGTGTTGCTCTGGATAAGATCTGCACCAAATGAATTCACTTGATCGTTATACTGTACTCCAGAGTAACTAACTCCCGGCAAAGCTGAGGGATAGTTTTTAGGCATACAAAAAGCGCTTAGTTAGCGCTTTATCTATTTGATTTAGTAAAATATTATGGAGGCTGAGGTCGGAATCGAACCGGCGTCCACGGCTTTGCAGTCCGTGGCCGTTTTATTTTTCCCCTATACTTTCAGTATGTTACAAATTTTTAGTGGCGACCCACTTCTTCGACCCACTCGGTGGAAATAAAATCGATTTCATCTACATCACTGCTCTCAATTCAGCTAAACACAGCACGTTCAACCATAGGAAATGCTTAGCTGTTTCAGCGTTTCTGCGGTAAATGCCCTTATAGCCTTCTCAAATCCTCTCAAAACAACGGAATTATGCAGTCGAAGAATATTTACGGTGAACAGGTCAGATTTTGTCAGCGTTAAAGACATCTCTTTAAAGTTGTCTCTGAACTACGCCAATCCCACCACCATAGCCAACAGCCGGTTCAATTCTAATATTTCATTGCCTGATAGTTTGCCGATAATCTGACCGATCCTCTCCCGGCGTACTGTTTGGAGTTTGTCGACCATAATTTGAGACGGCTTTTGAAGACCATTCTCAGGGGACGGTTCGATGGTCATGCGTAATAAAGGCGCATCCCGAAGAGTGCCAGTCATGAGGGCCAGAATCATACTGTCTGGATCCGCTTGATTAAGCACATCACCTTGAATCAGAATCGCGGGCCTCGGTTTGCCGAAATCACCCGGGACCGACACAATCACAATATCTCCCCGCCGCATTACTCAGACCAATCCGCCGTTTCCTCAATAAAATCTAGGGCATCCTGTTCCTCAGGCGCACCCTTGAGGCTGGCTACTTGGCGGCGCAATTCATCGGCGAAACCAGGCCGATTTGTATCCGGTACCCATAGGTGTATTTGCCTCAAGCCTTTTGCCTTAAGACGTTCTCGATAACGTTTGAATTTGTTTTTTTCGGCTGTCTGCATGTTTCGCCTCCACAAGTAGCATGCTACCAGCATAGAAGAACCATTGGTAGCGTGCAACCGTTATGGCAAACTCATGGGATATGGAAGTTGTGTATCCCGAAAATCCA
>JBDLIZ010000461.1:0-4989 GCA_039714615.1 Pseudomonadota bacterium
ATGTTGAATTTGGGGCAGGGGCACAGATCCTTGGCAGGATCACTATTGGTGATGGTGCTCGAATTGGAGCAAATGCGGTAGTGACTACAGATGTACCACCGCACTCTATCGTCTTTGTGGATAAACCAAAGATAATAGCATTGCCAGCAGCCTTACGTGACAAAAGAAATGACACTGCTGGTTAAGGAATGCTACTACTCATTGACTGCGGTAGATTGAGTTTGGGTATATCCAACCGCGGCGCGTCAGCCATTTCTCGATCTCTACGGCAATGAACACAATAACAGGCAAGATGAAGCATATGATCAGTTCATTCAACGTTAAGGGTTCGGTCTTGAACAGGGATTGCAGGAACGGGGTGTAGATCACGGCCAGTTGCAGGGCAATAGTCAGCAACACCGCACCCAGCAGGGGAATATTGCTGCGCAGTCCAAGCTTGAACAGCGATTCCCTATCGGAGCGTATGGCCATCACGTGGCTCAGCTGAGAAAATGTCAGTACCGTGAACACCATGGTTTGCCAGTGTTCGATGCCGCTGTGATAGGTCCAGGCCTGCAAGGCAAGGGTAATGCTGCCGATAAGCAAACCTACCCATAGGATATGTTGCCAGATTCCGTGGGCAAATAGGCTTTCCGCGGGTGGCCGGGGTGGTCGATGCATGATCCCATGTTCCTCAGGCTCCGCGGCCAGTGCCATGCAGGGTAGGCTATCGGTCACCAGATTGATCCACAGGATTTGCAGTGGCAGCAAAGGCAGGGGGAGCCCCAGAAATGGGGCGGCGAACAGGGCCCAGATCTCGCCGGCATTGGTGGTGAGAACGTATCTTATAAACTTGCGGATATTGTCGAAGATGCGTCGTCCTTCGCGCACGGCGCCTACGATGGTGGCGAAGTTATCATCCAAAAGCACCATGTCGGCGGACTCCCGGGCCACGTCGGTACCCTTACGCCCCATCGCCACACCGATGTCGGCCCGTTTGAGGGCCGGTGCATCGTTGACACCGTCGCCGGTCATTGCCACGAATTCTCCTTTGTTTTGCAGGGCCTTGATGATTCTGATCTTTTGCTTGGGGGATACCCGGGCATAGACACGGGTCTGCGTAACCTGCGACTGTAAATCCTCGTCTGAAAGGCCTTCGAGCTCCCGCCCCGTGATGGCGTGATCACCCTTTTGCGCGATGCCCAGGCGCACCGCGATGGTCTGCGCGGTGGCTGGATGGTCGCCAGTGATCATCACCGGGGTGATGCCGGCACTCTGACAGTCCGAAACCGCTGTGGGGACCTCGGGTCTCGGGGGATCAATGAGCGCGACCAGGCCGAGCAAGGTAAGTTTGTTTTCAATCCGCTCAGGAGTGGTGCTCTGGGGTAAATCCGAAAAACGTCGAAAGGCAAGGGCCAGTACCCGGTAACCTTTCATGGCCAGCTTGTTCGCTTCAAGGGTAATGGCCGCGATATCTAAGGTCTTCACTCCCTCGCCGGTGAGTATCCCGGTACAATGTTCCAAAATCCTCTCCGGGGCACCCTTGGTGAATGAGATGACGGTGGAGGATGTCTGGTGCAAGGTGCTCATGCATTGGCGTTCTGACTCAAAGGGTATCTCACCCCGGCGTGGAAAATCCGCCGCTAGGCTGGATTTGTCAAAACCAGCCTCTCTGGCGGCAAGGTACAAGGCCGTTTCGGTAGGCTCACCCTGGATAACATTCTGTTTATCCACTTCGACATCATTACTCAATGCCATGGCCTGGCCGAGCAGTTGCCAGAGCTGCGCTTCGTCAACAGCTTCGGGGAACCGTGGCAGTGTCCTGCCGTTGGCAAAGATACGATCGACCCGCATTTTATTCTGGGTCAAGGTCCCGGTTTTATCTGAACAGATGTAGGTCACCGACCCTAGGGTCTCCACGGCGGGAAGTCGTCGTACCAGGGCCTGACATTTGCTCATCTTGTGTGCACCCAGCGCCAGGGAGATGGTCACCACCGCGGGCAGTGCCTCGGGGATGGCCGCCACCGCCAGACTAATTGCAGTGAGAAACATCAGTATCATGGGTTCGTCGCGCAGCACGCCGGCGGCAAAGATCACTGCACAGATCACCAGTACGCCTATCGCCAGTAATCGACCAAATCGTGCAAGTCGTTTTTGCAAGGGTGATTTAACCCCCCGTTGCTCACCTAACAGAGTGGCGATCTTGCCGAGTTCAGTCGCCATGCCGGTGGCCACCACCAAGGCCTTGCCGCGGCCACTGGCCACCAGGGTTCCCCGGTAGGCCATATTAAGACGGTCCCCAAGGGGAAGTTTTTCTTCTAAGAGCGGTTCGGACCGCTTGCCAACCGCTTGTGATTCGCCGGTCAAAGCGGCCTCATCGATCTTGAGTTCAACGGTTTCCAGCAGCCTGAGATCCGCTGGGACGACACCTCCGGCCTCAATGATAACGATGTCGCCTGGAACCAGTTCAGATGCAGGGACGGTTATTTGTGTGTGATCTCTAAGGACCTGTGCCATCGGGGCCGCCATCTGCCGCAACGCGGCCACGGCCCGCTCCGCACGGTATTCCTGAACCGTACCAATGATGGCGTTGAGCAGTACAATGGCGAGTATTGCGAGGGCATCCTCGATTTGTCCCACTACCCCGGAGACGATTGCAGCGGCTATCAGAACGAGGATCATGAAGTCGGCAAATTGACCCAGCAGTATTCGCCATACGGAGCGGCCCTCGGTTTCCTGAATCTCGTTGGCACCGTAAATATTCCGCCGCTCGAGGATAGCATTTGGAGGGAGCCCCAGATGCGGGTCGACGTTCAGACGTTGGGCGAGTTCCAGTACGTTAGCGAGGTGCCAGATGTTATTATTATGCATTGTTTGTCCAATACCCTATCTTCAAAGGTTTACACTTATGATACGAATTCAGGAAGTTTCTAAAAGGTCATCGTAATGAAAATCGGTATTGTCAAAGAGATAACGGATAAAGAAAACCGGGTAGCGCTGCCCCCAGCGGGGGTTGGCAGGCTGGTGGATCACGGACACCCGGTGCTGGTACAGGAAACTGCAGGTCTTGGTTCGGGTTTTTCTGATCAGGACTATCTCGATGTAGGCGCGGAGATGAGTGACGTTGCGGCAACTTGGGCCGCGGATATAGTGATCAAGGTCAAGGAACCTCTGAAATCGGAGTACGGATATTTGCGCCGGCAAATATTATTCACCTATCTGCACCTGGCGGGTGTCGCCAGGGGCCTGACTGAGGCACTGGTGGATAACAAGACGACCGCGGTGGCCTATGAGACCGTCGAAGATGAGGCTGGGAAACTGCCCTTGTTGGCACCCATGAGCGCGGTAGCTGGGAATATGGCGACTTTAGTCGGCAGTTATTATCTCGCAAGTTTCAACGCAGGGAAAGGCGTACAGCTTGGTACCGTACTCGGTCGAAAACATGGCAATGTGGTGATCATAGGTGATGGCGTCGTGGGGAAACACGCTGCAAACGTTGCCGCCGGTATGGGGGCAAATGTGCTGATATTCGGTAAGCGTCCAGAACGGTCGGCCCAACTCAAACAAGAAATATCCAATGATATTGATTTTGTCCTCTATGAACCCGAACGGGTCGCCGAGCAGCTGAAGACGGCCGATCTGGTGGTCGGTGCCGTACTGCGCCATGGGGCCAGGGCCCCACACGTGGTGACCACGGAAATGATCAAGCGCATGGAGCCTGGATCGGTCATTGTGGATGTGAGCATTGACCAAGGAGGCTGCTTCGAGACCTCTCGCCCGACCTCCCATTCGGATCCCATCTATGTCGAGCACGGCGTTACACATTATTGTGTCACCAACATGCCGGGGGCCTTTCCAAAGACCTCGACCATTGCGCTGAGCGAGGCGATATTGCCTTATGCGTTGAAACTGGCCGACCAGGGCATAGAGGCGTTGCTCAGTGATTCGGGTTTCGCCAAGGGGCTTAATACCCACCAAGGCTTTATAACCTATAAACCGGTGGCCGAAGCCCTAGATATGTTGCCCGTTTTCCGAAAATTCGCGGAACTCATTTGATTAAAGATCGGGGCAAGACCTCATTCAGCCAAGATATCATCACCTGGATAATATCCTCCCTTACCGATTCCGTATGAAACTATTTTCCGATATTCGCCTTGTTACGTTAGATCTGGATGATACCCTCTGGCCTTGCGGCGTGGTGATCCATCAGGCCGAGGCTGAGTTGTTCGCACATCTACAGGAGCATGCATCGAGACTGACCAAAGACCATGATATGAACAGTATGCGTGAGCATCGTAAACAGCTCATGCACAGACAACCAGACATCGCTCATGACCTCACGGCGGTACGTCTGATCTCATTGCGCCGGTTATTGGAGAGGTATGGTTATGATCCAGGCATGGCGCAGCCGGCCATGGAACTGTTTCGCGAGGCGCGTAACCGCGTTACACCTTTCCCCGATGTGCGACCGGTCTTGAAGAAGCTGATGCGTAAGTATTGTGTCGTTTCAGTGACCAACGGAAATGCCGATGTACAGTACACCCCGCTCAAGGACCATTTTCATTTTTCTTTCACCGCTGCCGAGGTGGGGGCGGCAAAGCCCGCTCCGCAACTGTTCCACCGAGCATTGCAGTGTTCTGGGGTAGCGGCGCATCAGGCCCTGCATATCGGAGACGACCCGCAAAAGGATGTCCTGGCGGCAAGAAGCGCAGGCATGCGTACGGTGTGGATGAACCGATCCGCCGCCGTTTGGCCACCGGATCTTCCGCCTGCGGATGCAACTGTCGAGGATTTTTTTGAATTGCTCGGGATATTGCAGGTGAGTTAGGAATGGCGGATGAAATGATGTGCTCAACTGCTGCCGGAGGGGACCAAGCGGGTTTGCCTAATCACCCAAGTGTCAGGGTGTTCTAGTGCTCTATCAATGTGAGTGTACGGATTCAGCGTCCCTGTGGTGTTTCGCAGCAAGGCGCAGTGCGAAGGCAATGTCTATCACCTTGTCGAGCACTG
>JBDLIZ010000462.1:0-4988 GCA_039714615.1 Pseudomonadota bacterium
CAGCTTTGCAATGGCCTGAATCTCGTCAGCGTTTATACCAATAGACTCGGCGGCCTGTAGCTGTATTTGGAGATCTGCTGTTGAGTTCACTGCATAGGCCGCTCCGATTTGCACCATGATACCGATGCGACCATCTCCCTGCACACTCCTCGAATCCCCCTTGCCTCCACTCTCCAGATTTGTGATAGCAAAGCTTTCCATGTTTTCGGCGGCTTGCTTTCGCAAATTGATAGCATCGGCCACAGTCTGTCTGATTTCATCATCTGATATGGCCATTTCCCGGGCATGCTTGAAATGATATTTGGTACATGGTCGGCACCCGGCTGCAACGGATATGCCTACAGCAACCAGCTCTTTTTCTTTGTCTGTCCATGCCATAATTGATACCTTTGTAATTTGCTTCTTTGTTATTTATGAGTATATCTTAAATCATCACATTATTGCTTTTTGAAAATTGATCACATACAGAAAAATATATTTTTATTCCCCAAACAACTTTTCGACCACCAAAGTTCTAATAGAACAAGCAAATGAAAGCTAATAGGGTCTACCATCGGATTTACAGGAGAGAGAAGTCCGAGCTAAAATTGGCAAAAGTGACACCTTTTAGTACGTTCGTCTGTCGAAATGACAGTTTAACTCGCTGCCTCCTTCTTTCCTTCTAAGGCGAGTCGCCGAGGGCGCGTCGCAGACGGCGACGATAGCCAAGCAGCGCAAGGGCCCCCAGCCCGATTAAGCACAGAGAGCCGGGTTCGGGAACGGTTTCCGCCACCCAAACCCCTTCGCTGGCACCAGCGGCGAAGCGATAGGTATGATCCTGAACCAAAAGCCCATCGGGTGGTGAGATCTCCGCCACATCAAAAGGCTGACCACCGGCGCCAAAAGGGAAAAAAGCCGAAACCGTGCTGGCCGTCGTCATCACTGTCCAATCAGAGAGCGGAAACTTGTCACCCGAAACCGACAAGCCGGAGCCATCCAAGGTATAACTATAACTGTAGGGATTTTCCACCCAGTCGGAATTTGAGGAGAAGCTCAAGGAGACAAAAGATTCGGAGTCCAGAGCGGAAATGGAGAGCAGGATCCCCGCATCATCGATCGAAAAGATTCCATTGACCGACTCCAGGATCTGACTCATCACAATCTCCGTTATCGCCTCTCCAGTATCCAGATCTGTGAGCGTGACCCAGAAGGGATCGATTGCATTTTTCGCACTTTTCGTTCCGGGCAAGCTCAGGCCGGAGCCGATCAGGGTGTTTTTGCCAAAACTGTTGATCTTAGGTTTCTTGGCGCTGCCATCGAAGGTGAAAGCCTCCAATGCCCCGATATGCACAGCCGCCACCGAACTTGCCGAATGGCACTTGTCGTCATCGTTAATCTCTCCCGCAGTCGCAGAGCCCTCGAGTTTGACGAAACCGATATCCTTTTTATTCACCGTCTGCACACTTTTTGCCGCCTCAATCCAAGCTTCAAAGTTAAACTCGGCACCACCATCACCGTTGATCTTGGCATCGGCTTTATTGGGCGCATCATGAGTATCGGCGATCGCAACCATCAGGGATGATGCCAAGTTACCCAGCTCCTCTTCACTCACCGCCGCTCCCGGCACCAAAGGAAAGCCGATATTGATGGCGTCCGATGCGGTGTGCGTGGGCTCTTTGCAGTGGCGTATATCTTTGGTGACATCGTCCTTGGTGCCCGGCAAATCAAGAATGGTAATAGTCTTCAGATCAAATTTCTTAGAGTCCTTGTTGGCCCAGGTGTCCACTTCGGCCCCCACCAGCACCTTGGTCGTTTTGGTCACTTTCCCACCCGGATTTTCCAGGAAAAAAAACTTCTCGTAATCGATTGTCCCGGCGAAGCTCAATGGGGTATTTAAAGCCAATAAGAGAACGCTTCCTGTCAACGTCACAACTGCTCGATTTTTCATCAAACTTATTCCTGCAACGGTTTAGTGACCTACGCCGAGTGACGCGCTGGAATATCACCAAAGAGCTAGCCGGTAAAGTACCCTAACCCGCCCATTTTGCGACTGAATTGGCGATACACGATACATGTTTAATTAGGCACGTAACGCACCAACTTCAAAAGACTGTTTAGAACCAAGGGGTTGCGGTACCGAAAGGGGCCTCGAACTGAGTAAATTCGGCGATAGTGTAAAAAATCCTGCCAAATTTCAGCCTTATTTAGGGCCAAAATCATAGGAACTGTGACTCATTTCACACCAATCGTTTAGTTCTCAAAGGCTTAGTATGAATTGGTACTTGTTAAGAATCCTGAATAAGAGTCTGTTATTTGATCCTCGATAACTGAGTGTAACGTCTACGAAACTCTCGGTTCCACCTCATCTTTAACTTGGCACTCCGAGAGCGTGCTTTTTTGCTACGGGCATAATTGCCTGATGAGCCGTTCCGTCCTCTGCGGGCTTTGATGTATTTGGCGTAGAGACGAACAACCCGCCTCACATACTTGCGAGTCTCATCGTAGGGGGGAATGCCGCCGTGGCGTTTCACTGCCCCTTCACCTGCATTGTAGGCCGCAAGCATCAGCCTGACTCTCCCTGGTCTGCGCCTTTTGGCGTATCGAAAATGCTCCTTCAACCACGCCAGATAAGCCATGCCACCTTTTATGTTCTGCATCGGATCCAAGACGGCCTTTACATTAAACCTCTCGGCTGTAGGTAGGATGAGCTGCATGAGTCCAAAAGCATTCTTCGGAGACTTTGCACGGGCATTGAAATTCGACTCTACCTGAATGACAGACATTACGAGGTATCTGTTTATCTTGTAGTAAGGTGCCAGCAGATTTACCCAGATCTTGATATTTTCACGGTCCGGCTGCGGTTTCACCAGGGGGCAGCTGGGGTCACCTGCAGGAGAGACCGACTCCAGATGCGCCTCGAGCACCCCGCTTGCATCTGGGTCACCCATTTTCTCAGCCTGCTTGAGCCATCCGGTTGCGCGTTCGTTGTCTGCCACCCGACCCAGACCATTGAGATACATCGAGCCCAGATGATAGGCAGCCCTGCTATCGCCCTCTAACGCAGCAAGACAGAAAAGTTTATATGCCCGTCTGTAGTCCTGAGTCCCACTCTCGCCGCTTTCAAGGCGTATTCCCTCTTCCCTCAAGGCGTAGGGCGCAGGGACCAGCGCTGCCGCAGGAGTGGTGATCAACAGCAGTAGCAATAACCAGAATATCCGTGAGTGGGCGCGCCGAAAAAACATTTGTATATCCATTCGCAACCGATCTAATAGATAAGGCAATAGTCATGCCGTATAATTAGGACTTCTATTATATTCAAACAGATATTTAGTATACACCTGCTTGTCCCAGTCGCAAATGTAAATTTTCCTGACACATCGACAAAAAGCTTCACAGCAGATTTATACCAGCTGAGCAACCCCTGAGATGATCGATAGCACCGGATGCATTGCGGGTCGCCGGCGAGTTCGGCACGCTGCTTGCGAGGGACACCGTGCATTTGCGCGGATGCTAACTCAGATACCTGCCTCATTGGAGGTGGGATATGGCTTATTATCTTCGCCCTCCGCTAAACACGCTGCAAGAGCGCCTGGGCTGTTGCCTCAGTAACCTACGGTGGAATCCTGGGAAAAATGTACTGCAGGACATCGCTTGCCTGCGGGCAGCCACGGTCGGCCGCGGTCCACAACCATTTCTAGGCCTACCCATCGTCCTCTGTCACACCTTCACTCTGAAGGTAAGGGATACTGTGTCGTGGGTTGTATAGCGGCTAAAACAGGTGGTTTCCGGAGCTATGGGATAGTGTTGCGTCCGGGTGGAGGTGAGGGCATGCCCGCTTCCGACCGGAGACATACGAGGGTTGGCCGGAATAGGTGTCAATATTTATTACACTTATCTAACTGGACCCTCAGCCTAGAATGGCTGCTTACGGCCCAGGCTGTGTATGCCAGATCAAATCCAGACTTTTACTTTTATACGGCCTACTTAAATATCACAACCTAATTGGTAATAACAAACCGAACTGCATCCAGTTTCAGTTGTGTGGCTTGTATATTCTTGTGTGAAAGCGATGTCATTTCCTTCAGATGTTCAATTTCCTGCTCTTTGATGCTGGGGTTGATTTGCTTTAATCTTATCAGGCGCTTGATTTCTCCGGTCAGAGAACCGTGCATTTTTTGACTGCCTTCTGCCACCAGTTTTTGCATTTGCAGATCAGCATCCTGTTCTGCAACTTTGATTATATCGAGAATATGATCACGCTGGTTGTTCAGAAAATTGCTGATTTGATCTTTGTCGAATTTGTCGCCGCTCTCAACCATACTTTGGTGACTGATAACATCGGTCAAGTCCTGTTTGTTCTGGTCAATCAATATGCGTATCGGGGTATGCGGTAAAAACCGACCGATCTGTAGTTCTGCCGGCGCACTGCATTCGATGACAAATAGCATTTCCAATAAAAACTGTCCCGCTTTCAGTTGTGAGTGTTTGATAACACTGACAGCAGCATTGCCGGTTTCGCTGGACAAAACCAGATCCATTGCGGCCGTCACCATAGGATGTTCGTCAGTCAGAAACTGCATATCCTCCCTGGCTAACGCAATTTCCCGATTGACAGTGACGGTTAAACCATCATCTTTAAGCATGGGGAAATGTGAAATGCGTAGGTTTTCACTGGGCCATAATATATGACAATCATCATATATGACGATTATCATATAGGAGGTTCAGGTAATGTATGGCGACCCGGTTTACGGAGAGGATTTCTTCGATAGAGATGAGATACTTTCATTACTACAACGTAGAATGGCCTCATTCAGGCAGGGAGACAAGCGCAATCTGGCGCTGGTAGGTCTCCGGAAGACGGGAAAGACTTCCATCTTGCTTGAATTCAAGCGCAGGTTAGCAGACGCTTACTGGCTGCTGCAGGAGCGCAGCCATGAAAGTCTCCTTTATCTCATTGCCATGGCCAGGAAAAAAACAGCGAAAAAGGCGGTTTCGCACTTTGTCAC
>JBDLIZ010000463.1:0-4980 GCA_039714615.1 Pseudomonadota bacterium
GGGGGGAGGCATGTCAGGGTGATCGGAGTGGTGGGTGATACCCTTAATAACCTCAGCACCATGGATGCGACCAATAATGGCATCGTGGTCAAAATGACCGAATATGGCAATACCTTCGAGGCGGCCAAGCTGACGAAACGGCTAATGGTGTTCATGGCCAGCAAATCGTTTTGCAAGACGGGCCCTAAAAAGGCCTGTGTTTTCAAGGAGGTAGAAGAAGTAATTCCTAGTGCGCACACGGGCTACGAGTTGGCGGACAAGACGATAGGGCTGATTGGTTGCGGGCGGGTTGCTCAGGCGATTGCCAAAGAGGTCGGCCCCCACTGTGAAAAAATCTTGGGCTATGACAACCAACCTTTATCCGTCTACCGGGATTTCCATCGACCCTACCCACTGGAACGGCCGATCATCGAATACTGCCAGTTTGAAGAGATTATCGAACGGGCCGACATCATCAGCATACATACGCGTGGAGAGGAGACCCTCATTGGGGGAAATAGGATTACTTACTCCAAAAGGAGACCTTTTATCATCAACACCTCACGCGGCGGTAGTTGTTGTGACAACCAGACCTTGGCTCTGGCATTGAAAGAGAAAAGGATACAGGGTGCGGCGTTCACGGTGCCTCATAGTGATTTGAAGAAGGGTAACATTCCAGAGGAGTTGAGCGATATTCTTGCGTTCAAAAACGTTGTTATTGCCCCCAGCTTGGGAAAACCGATGACCGCGGCGCATAAAAAGAACGTGCAGGCCTTGGCGCGCGCCGTGATCGATTATTTGTTGAAAGACGATCTCTCGCTGGCGGTTAATCCTCCTGACCCATATGGAAGTAGCCAGAGGGAACAGTATCCAATGTTCGTGCACGATATGCGCTCATCTGTGCCATTGAAACTTTAGGGCAATATTCGTACGTTTAGGAGAAAAACAACAATGGTCAAGACGGCTGACAGAAGAAGAGACACCCTTCGGCAAGCGACAGAACCCGTGGTTGCTGATTTCATGACTACGGATCTGGTAACCGTGACACTCGAGATGCCGCTTATTGATGTTGTAGATTTAATGCTGAATAAAGGGGTCTCCAATGTGCCAGTGGTAAAGCCCACGCGTGGGGGTAATAAACTGGTGGGTCTGGTCACGGAGCGTGATTGCTTGAACTGTCTTACTGATGCAATCTTTTATGATGATCCCAGCATCACTGTCGAGTCCATAATGAAACACATACCTGTGTGTGTTACTCCAGAGATCGATGTGTTTACCGTCTCCTCAATTTTTACTCAACAGGGCTATCGTCATCTTCCGGTCGTCAAGAAGACTATACTTTTAGGCATAGTCAGTAGGCGAGATGTTCTTCGCGGGTTAAAGGATTATCGTCTTAAGCTACATGAGATGAAGGAATCGGAGAGAAAGCTTCCCGATCTTCGCGAGATCCTAATGAATCGTAGATTGATAATTAAATAAAGGAACTGGCGCCGAATGACCGCTCGTATTCAAGGCATAATAGCGTAATTGATGTCGCAGCGTCCTTTCCCGCGACTTGATGGCGAATAATCTCGGCGATACGTTATCCATGCGCCACTTGGGCACCGGCATAGGATTCCTACCCACGCCGTTCATTGCCAAACACAGTTCATCCCGTGCAATATGCACAACTTGATATCTGCACAAGCCCTAAGTGAAGTGTCCTTAAAACTTATTCCTGACAAGTATAATTTTTAGAGTACCTTGTGTTTTCTTTTCGATCCCCTCTGATGGTTTGCGTGTGGTAGATGGTGGTTTTGTCTTCCATAGTCCAGGCAAAGTGAACCTTACCCTTCACCTACTGGTTTTATTCTTTAACTCGCCTAAGCAGGGCAGCACCAGGTTAAAATTACTTTAGGTTATCTTTATCAACATATTGAAGGCGCAGGACTGGTATCACAGGGGCACATCGACTAGTGATTTTGTCCCGAGGAACTTGCGATCTTCCGCTGGGCGCCTTGCTCGAGGGTGTTAAAATGCAGTATCTTATACATGATGCAAAATTATGGTAGTGTATTTCTAGCTAAGGAATAGCTCAATGAGAGCATCTTGATCTAAAAATAAACTTCAAATGCTTTAACTATGTATCTGGCCTTGTAAACAGGCTGCGTGGACCTATTTCTTAGGCTAGAATGTTCCACGAAAAAATCGTATTCAACAGAGGAGAACCATGTGGGTCAAGCAGAATTAGAGGTACAATTACGGGTGTGGAAAGATCTTGCAATAAGCAAGCAAGTGATGATGGGGGCGGCTACAGATGCTTTGGGCCTGGATCGAGAATGTAGTACAGACGAGCTTAAAAAAGCGCTTGATAAGGCAATCAAACAGTCAATAGAGGCCGATGCAAAAATAAAATCTTCGCAAGAGCAAGCCACTATAGCCATTGCTGATATGAAAAGGAGGGTAGAAGGTAGCCAAGTGGCGCTCGCTGCGGCACAAGCGGCCAAGGCAGATGCACTGAGTGCTTTAGGTGCTGCTGAGCAAAAAATGGCTGATGGAAGCATGGCTTTTTCCAAAGAGCAGAAAAAGATTAAGAAACAGCTCGCTGAGAAGCGCAAAGCACTCAAGGCGATAAATATCGCCCTGGCTGATACGCCAGAGAACGTGATTAAGAAACTCAGAGCGCTTAAAAAACAAAAAACTGATGAAGCCGCTGCACGCAGGCGAGCGGAGGGTGATTCCCGTTCACTTCGTAAGGAGAAACAACAATTAGAGCAGCGCCTGACTGAAGTGCAGACTACACTTGAGGATGGTGTTAATCTGGTTGCTCGTTACCGAGACTCGCACAAGCTGTGTAAAACCCTTCATGAACAGCTCAGTCCATTTGTTGAAGATGCTAATAACCTACCTGACATCCCTGAACTGGATGAACAGTTGTTAGAACGCATTGAGAAAGCGGTGGGGGATAGCGAGGAGTAGTAATTTGCTTATTCGGATTCTGCTGAAACCATTGCAAGCGTGAAGATCCATCAGGATTTCAACTTGTTCCTCTAAGAATTTATTTGTCCACCGAAAGCCCACCGTAAAAAATCTTCAACGCCTGCTGAGGAATGGGGTGCCATTGCTCATTGTCCGTGAGGGGATGAGTAGCTAATATGGTCACGATATCGTCGGATGTGGTTTCTTTACTGAAGTCTATGGCGAAATCAGCATCAATCAGTCGGGCCTGTCCGAAAGGTGCGCGGCGTGTGATCCAGGATAATTGTGTACTGCAAAAGGCATAGAGGTTGCGAGAATCGCTCATTAGTAGGTTAAATACGCCTGTCCCATTCAATTTTTTACAAGCATCCTCAATGAAAGCGTACAAGTATCGACGATTGCGGGGCGGTTGCGGGAAATGCTGGCGTATGCGGCTGAGCAACCAACAGAAGGCATGCTCGCTGTCGGTGGTCCCAACGGGCTTGTAAAAGTCGAGTGGCCATTTTTTGATCCCTTTTAATTGGCCATTGTGGGCGAAGGTCCAATATCTTCCCCAGAGTTCTCTCACAAAAGGGTGAGTGTTTGCTAGACAGATCCTACCACGATTGGCTCTGCGGATGTGGCTGATGACGATCCCGCTTTTTATCGAATAACGCTGAATAAGTCGTGCCAACTCGGACTCAGCACTGGGGAGTGGATCGTGAAAGACTCGACAACCACGCCCCTCATAGAAAGCAATTCCCCAACCATCCCGGTGCGGTCCAGTTAACCCCCCACGTTGCATCAAACCGGTAAAACTGAAGCAGATATCCGTAGGCGTATTGGCGTTCATTCCAAGAAGTTCACACATGAGTGAGTACCTTGTTTAATAGATATATAGCGTAGATTTGCGACATGTGATTGGCCTGATGAATATTCTTCTCGGCGCAGAAAAAATGCCAAGCTACTGTCGGGCGCGTCAAATTTCTGCCTAATCAGGCCATGACTGCCTTGATTGGCAAGATCACCCTGCATATTTTTTAATGGCATGATTATTGCCCATAATTCAAAAATGTATAAGAAAACTTACATGTGTTGAGAGGATGGGATGGAGTCTACTACGCATTTGATTCTTCGAAAAAGACGCATAGTGCAGATGCAACAGATTCTGGCCCGTCTTAGAGCCCTCTTAGATCGGAGATTTCAAGGGGAGAATAGGGCCACTTTGTTGCTGATGATTAGTGCGCTAGAAAGGTTGTCTAAAGAGAGTTCCCTCTATGATGAAGACTTCGGGGAAACCGACCGATTCGTTGAACAAAAACTTCAACAGCTTGAGGATCGTCTCTTTGCTTGAATGGCAGATCGATATAAGTATGCACTGAACGGCAGAAATTTGTCCGCAGGCTGGATTTCTAGGAGTAGGATTAATCTACATCTTTACGATCGCCTAAGTCCGACAGGCTCCTAGCTGTTGCTCTGCTTTACCCCCAAACGATCCAAAATACTGCCTCACCCCCACGCTCTGTAGCGCTAGCTGTCATCTTCGACCCTTGGGGAACGAGTATATATAGCGATTCTGCAAAATCCTATCACTACTAAATCAACATATACATTATTATACATGAAATATAAATAAGAATGGATGCTGTGTATTCCGGTGAAACTGGAAAAGCGCCCCTTAGACGTGCCTTGTATAACGGATCGGGCGCTTCAGCGCAGCGTGGCTCGGGAGTTTAGATCATGGAAATCTGCTGCGCTTTGTTGAGCACCGAGTCGGTGATCCGCGACTTATCAGTCTGATACGGCGTTGGCTGAAAGCGGGTATTTTGGAAGCTGGAAGGTGGGGCTGCGTACCGAGAAGTCACGACTTCAGCGTACCTCCTGTTGTCACGCCTTGAATACAAACGATCATTCGGCGCCAGTTAGGGAAGTTATTTCGTTCGCATTCCTTATCTCGCCTGCGCGAACTGATGCGGCGAATGCGTCATCTGCCGGTTCGCGAACAGGTGATCAATCTGAGCCGAGTCTTGCGTGGTCATTATGCTTACTATGGCATGGCCGGTA
>JBDLIZ010000464.1:0-4962 GCA_039714615.1 Pseudomonadota bacterium
CTGTCCAAATCCGGCTTTTCCGCAGTAGATCGTCCTAAGTCCGACAGGCTCCTAGACTCAGCCAATGTTTAGGTATGCTACCGAACTATCCCATGGATTGGAAAGTCCTGATCTGCACCTATAGCTGATGCGTGCGGCTTTGAAAAAATGCCTCGATGAGACAGAAAACTATTGAAAGCGCCGTGATGTTCGCGGACATCTCCGATAGTACGAGATTATATGAGTCGCTGGGAGACAGGAAGGCACAGTCGATCATCTCACAATGCCTTACCCGAATGATAAATATCTGTCGCCGCCAATCCGGGGTACTCATAAAGACCGTCGGTGATGAGATCATGTGTCGTTTTCCGACGGTCAATGAGGCCGTACTTGCGGCACAAACCATCAATCAGGCCCTAGAAAACGAGATCTCAAGCGAGGGGGTGAAGCTGTCTGTACGCATAGGCATGCATTTCGGAAAGGTGGTCGAACAGGAACAAGATCTCTATGGTGATGTTGTCAATGTCGCCGCCAGGTTGACCTCTATCGCCAGGGCGCAACAGATCATCACTACCCAGGCGGTGATTGACCGATTGTCGGAGGGTTTCAACAACGGCGTGCGCCTGTATGATCAAGCGGCGATCAGGGGAAAACAGCAAGAGATCAAGATGTATGAGATCCTATGGGGGCAGGAAGACGTCACCGGTATTATCTCTCGAGTCGATCTGGCAAAGCATCCGGGATTCTCCGTTCTGGTATTGAAATACGGGGATCAGGAACATGTCGTCAAACCCAGCAGTGACCCAATGCTCATCGGGCGAGGTAAGCAGTGTCATCTGATCGTTAACACTCTATTGGCCTCTAGGAAACATGCCAGGCTTGAATATCGCCGTGGAAAATTTGTGTTGGTGGATCAGAGTACCAATGGAACTTTCGTAAGAAGCCAGGAAGGCGGAGAGGTTTATCTTCGGCGTGAGGAGCTTCCTCTTTCTGGCGAGGGGGTCATCAGTCTAGGGGAATCGATAGACGACGATCCGGAAAAACTGATCCATTTCCACTGTCAGTGATGAAAAAATCGATCTGATTCAAACCTTAATGGGTGTATCTGGCCCTAAGCGTTTGGTAACATCTCGCCTCTTTATTTAGATACACCATATCACATGACCGTACGCACCAGATTTGCCCCCAGTCCCACTGGATTTCTTCATGTCGGCGGTGTCCGCACCGCGCTTTTTTCATGGTTGTATGCCCGCAAGATGGGCGGTGAGTTCATTCTGCGGATCGAGGACAGCGATCGCGAGCGATCCACTCAGGAATACCTCGAGGCCATTCTCGATAGTATGGACTGGTTGGGCATGGATTATGATGAAGGCCCTTATTATCAGAGCCGTCGATTTGATCGCTATCAGGAGGTTATTCAGCAACTGCTGGACGAAGGCAAGGCCTATCGCTGTTATTGCACACGAGAAGAACTCCAGGCCCTGCGTGCCGGGCGAATACAGCGTAAACAGAAACCGCGCTATGACGGTCGATACCGTGATTACACTGGATCCCCACGCCAGGGGGTAGAACCGGTCATTCGCTTCAAGAATCCCTTGGAAGGGGGCGTGCTGGTGGATGATTTGGTCAGGGGGCGGGTGGTGTTCGACAATGCCGAGCTCGATGATCTCATCATTGCCCGGGCGGACGGGTCACCTACCTATAACTTTACCGTAGTCGTCGATGATATGGATATGCGGCTGACCCATGTGATACGCGGTGACGATCATCTCAACAATACGCCCCGCCAGATCAATATCTTCAAGGCCCTGGGTACTGAACCCCCGCGCTATGCCCATATCCCGATGATCCTCGGCGCTGATGGAAAGAAACTCTCCAAACGCCATGGCGCCATGAATGTGATGCAGTATCGTGAGCAAGGATACCTGCCACAGGCCCTGTTGAACTATTTGGTTCGGCTCGGTTGGTCCCATGGTGATCAAGAAGTCTTTTCAGCTGAGGAAATGATCCGCTTGTTTGACATCAAAGACATCAATTCCTCCGCTTCTTCATTCAATCCGGAAAAGCTGTTATGGCTTAACCAGTATTACCTCAAAGAGAGTGACTATTCTCATTGTGCACAGGATCTCAGATGGCAGATGGATGAGCTGAGCATTGATTTAGAGGATGGCCCCGACCTCGAGCAGCTTTTCGAGGTACAGAAGGCCCGCACCAAGACCTTGAATGGCATGGCTCGGCAAAGTCAGATCTTTTTCCAGGACTACACGGAATATGCCTCCAAGGCAAAAAAACACCTGAAAGGGGATGCCATAGACACCCTCAAAGAGTTATTGGCCGCATTGGAGACCGTCTCGGATTGGAAAAAAGAGCCCCTACATGATGCCGTGAAACGCGTCGCCCAGAGTCGTGGCCTGAAAATGGGCAAGGTTGCACAACCGCTGAGGGTGGCGTTAACGGGAGGATTGGTGTCTCCCTCCATCGACCTGACCATGGAACTGTTGGGACGGATACCTGTATTGAAACGCATCGATCGCACCATCCAGGCGATAGCCTCTGGTGGAATAGTATGAATATGATTTATAGAGGTATCCTTAAAGAGCGAAAGATACTTGACAGACGAGACCAGACTGCGTACATTTCCGAACTTCCTCACGGGGCTATAGCTCAGCTGGGAGAGCGCTTGCATGGCATGCAAGAGGTCGGCGGTTCGATCCCGCCTAGCTCCACCACTTCCTTTTTATCCTATCTCTAACTTATTGATATCAATAAGTTTTCTGCTGTCCAGAATATTGCGAGTTGGCATGAGGCGATCAATCGGTTAACCCGATCAGGCAGCGTTTGAAGTATTTGTCGCCGTGGACGCTCTTGCATCACCGCCAAACACTGTTCCCAACGCTCTAAGTTCCATTGCCCGACCCCGCTAGTCATGATCCCCACCTCCTGTTTTATGAGTTTCCAAACGCGCCACCAAGTGGCCTGGCGCGGGCCGTCCAGAAGGAAATGCAAGAAGGAAATGGGGTCAGGTCTTGTTCCGAAATGAGGAAATGGGGTCAGGTCTTGTTCCGAAATGAGGAAATGGGGTCATGAGGAAATGAGGTCAGGTCTTGTTCCGTGCTTTCCAGGCAAGCAGTTATTTCGATGCTAAGAAAGGCATGGAACAAGACCTGACCCCAATGCCTGCAAGACTATGCCGAGCGCATTGTCCGCAAATCTGCCATTGGAGGGCGTAGCAGAGCAGGTTCGGCATGAACAGCCAAGGCTAATGGTCTGGAACTCTACTATTATCTGAATTGCTATTGTATGGTCGAATTGCCGCCGGAAAATATATATCACAACCCGAAAGAAAAATCCGGATTAAGTCTCACTTGGCTGGAATGCGACCTGCTCTGTTGACATCCTCGTGTCCTTGCCCGATCCTACGAAGAGCCGTGACTTGGCGATCCCATATAACGTGGTGCGGTAGATCTGTCTGATTTTGGCATCATCAGAGACTGGCAGACCGATTTGCCGTAGGGAGTTGCACCCACCCCGGAAAGCTCGACAATACAATGAAAAAAATCCTCGCAAACTTGTCCTTGATAGTTGCCTCGCTCGTATTCAGCCTGCTTCTCGTGGAAGGTACCTTGAGGTATGCGTTTCCCAGGTACCAATCCGCGGCCGAAACCAAATACGATCCCGATGCTCTGGGCCTCTGGTCTCCTCGTCCGAATCGCAAAGGCATGCAAGCGCATCCGGATACCGGTGCGAACCATTTTGTCATACATAATGGTCTTGCCACCCGCCAAAGTCGCGAAATCGAGAATCTTGAATCAAGAACCAACATTGCATTCTTCGGTGACTCATATACGGTCAACGCTGGTTTGCCGGCACCATATTCATTCACCGAGCCGCTCGATTACCTACTGAATCTACGGGGTGAGCACTTCAATGTGTTGAATTTCGGAGTCAATGGATATGGTACGGACCAGACATATCTTCTCTTCCGGAACTTCGAGCGGAAAAAGCATCTCAGTCACGTGTTCTACGTGTTGTGTGCGAATGATCTTCGAAACATCTTCGAAACTGACTTGTACTCACTGGGTGATCGCGGCGAATTAATCCGAAATCCCGCCGTAAAGTCGCCCTGGTGGATTAAACTGATTTCCAGAATGCACACGACCTATCTTGTCTTGGATGTCAGGCAAAGGCTCATTCATTCGAGAGAAGGTGGCTTGGATCGTTACAATCGGCTGTTGCGGGAAAAGGCGATGAAGCGCGCGAAGCGCGCTCATAAAGAGCGTTTTGAGTCTCCTGTTGCATACGAGATCCAGGAACAGTTCTTAGAGCAAGAAGAGAATGTCGAGTTGGCTCGAGTCATTGTGATTTTTCAAGCCCTGTTATTCGAGTGGAAACAGCAGGTGGAAGCAAACGGTGGTGCGTTTCATATCGTGTTGTTACCCACGGGACGAGAGGAGCTGTTCAAGGAAATAATTGGTGACGATTATGACGTCATTAGTTTATACGAGCGATTTGTGCGTAGCGACGAGGCCTTCACTTGGGAGTCGATAAGATTCAAGAACGACGGCCACTGGGCTGAAGAGGGAAACATGCTCGCGGCCGCTCATCTGTACAAATATCTTGAGGAGAAAATCGGGCTGTCGCCGCTCCCGATCGAATCGCTTTGGAGTCGCCTATACACGTACTACTCTGCGTTTGACTTTGGATGGATGCCAAGCAAATCAGCGAAGCTCGAAGAGCTTGCGCCAGCAGTGCTATCGGATATCCGCAACAAGTATATTTCACTGGAAATTGCAGCGTCTGCGGAGGATGCAAAGCCCTAACCCTGCTCGTAAGAAATCCTATTGCGCATTGTGGCGCCGCAGTTGAAGGAAATGGGGTCAGGTCTTGTTCCGTGCTTTCCAGGCAAGCAGTTATTTCGATGCTAAGAAAGGCATGGAACAAGCCCTGACCCCAGTGCCTGCGCGAGAGATCATCCCGTTCCCT
>JBDLIZ010000465.1:0-4961 GCA_039714615.1 Pseudomonadota bacterium
TGGAAACTTCTGCCATCGGGGCAAGACTTTACAAAGAGGTCAATGGCAGGGGAGTACCAATACTGTTTATCGGCCGGCACCGAATCCACGGCTTTTCCGTAGCGACAGTCACCCGGTCTTTACAGGAAGCAGGACTCTTGTAAAGAGACAGGCAATACCACTAACGGGAACACCATTATCTGGTTTGTATTAACCGGAAAAAATGGCCTATTGTCGAACGTGTTTGCCAGTAGAGTGTTAATTTGCATCCAAATATGTCCCACCATTTGCACCGAAAAATATCCCACCAGAACAGCTGTAAGTATTTGGTTATTGAATCATCATTACCGGCAGTGATGGGTCAGAGCAGAATGCAAATAATTACCTTTATTGGCTCCAATTTCGCTGCAAATCAACAATCAATAACCTCTTTCTCGTAAAGAGACCCTTTTTCCCAGAGTAGTTCAACAAAAGCGTTCGGTTTATCGCGATCCTTAGGATCAGCGAAAACATCCATTGTTACGCGATGTGGACAGGCCGTAAGGTCTTACAACATCGAGGCTGTGACAGGAACAGTCATTTCATAATTGCCCTTTCCATCTGCTCCGCTACCTTTTGAAGTGGTCTGATACATCCGGACACCGAGTTAAGGCGGTAAAATGCCATAACGAGGTGAGAGATGACAACAGAAACGAGAAAGAGACGGAACTACACGGAAGATTTCAAACGGGATGCAGTGGCGCTGGTAACAGAGCAGGGTTACAAGCCATCTGAGGCAGCCAGGAGTCTGGGTATTGGGGATAACCTGATACGTTGCTGGAAGCGGGAATTCGAGGAAGAAGCCTCCGGTGTCAGGCTGGGTGCGGATGAGCGAGAAGAGCTGAAGCGGCTGCGGAAAGAAGTCCGCATGCTGCGGATGGAGAAAGAGATTTTAAAAAAAGCGAGTGCGTACTTCGCGAAGGAAATGAAGTGAAGTACGGATTTATACGGGATCACGCAGGTCGCTGGCCAGTGGTGCACCAGTGCCGTCTGTTGGGCATGCAACGCAGCGCTTACTATGACTGGCGAGATCGCCCATGCAAGGTTATTCCACCGGAAGAACTGGCCTTACGGCGGCGGATGAAGGAGTTGTTCAGAGCATCCCGAGACAGCCTGGGTAGCCGCACGCTGGCAAAAAACCTGCGCAAGGAGGGATTTACGATGGGCCGTGACCGAGCTCGCCGCTTGATGAAGGTGCTGAATCTGAAGGTCAAACAGAAACGCAAGTACAAGGTAACGACCGACAGCAAGCACCAGCTGCCCGTGGCAGAAAACGTGCTGAACCGCCAGTTTTCCCCGCAGGCACCCAACCAGGCGTGGGGCACAGATATTACATATCTCTGGACGCAGGACGGCTGGGTCTACCTGGCCGTGGTGATCGACCTGTATTCCCGTCGCGTAGTGGGCTGGGCGATGGATCGACGCATGAAGAAAGCCTTGGTAATCCGGGCCTTGATGATGGCGATCAATCTCAGGAAGCCACCACCGGGGCTGGTTCATCATTCAGATCGTGGCAGCCAGTATGCCAGTCATGCCTACCAGAAACTGCTAAAGCAGTATGGCATGATCCCGAGCATGAGCCGCAAGGGTAATTGCTGGGATAATGCCCCGGTGGAGCGGTTCTTCAGCAGCCTGAAACGTGAATGGACCGGTGACCAGTTGTATCGAGCACGGCAGGCTGCAATTGCTGATGTGCGAGAATACGTGGCGGTGTATTACAATTCAAAGCGTCTTCATTCGACGTTGGGTTACGAGACACCGATAAATTACGAAAAGGACCTTAACAAAGTGTCCGGAAACAGTTGACCACTACACGGGCAACCAACGAACGGCAAGTTCAATACTGTCGGCACAACCGATATACACACAGCGAGGTTTGTAAATCCTTTTAGGCTATGTAATATGAGGTCAAGCCATTGAATTTAATATGGTCAAAACATAAACATGACCTAATAGTCACATGACAAACCTGACTTTTAGACCACCTAATATTAGTTAGGGTATCTTGACACATGATGTAGACCTTTTGAAGAGGGAAGATAGACGCAATGAAGTATCTGAATTTTGGATCCCCAGTGTGTCTGCTGGTCTTTCTAGGGCTGGCTTCAGAAGTTTCTGCAAGCTCATGGACATGCCAGAAAGCCGAGCTTACCCGGCAAGTGGTTGTTTTCTACCCGGAAGCGCCTGCGCAATTGCCGTGCAAAGTGTTCTATACCAAGCCAAAGGAGAATGTCTTGCCCCGTGCATTATGGGAAGCAAAAAATACGCAGAATTATTGCGAGCGCAAGGCAGCAGAGTTCATTGAAAAATTGAGTTCATTGGGGTGGCACTGTTTTAGCGACGACCTCGAAACAATAAACAAAACCATTGGCATCCAAAATAATTCATTGCGTGGAGAAATTATTATGTTCAGAGTAACTCAAAATGGTAAAAATCGTTTAGACATTGAGCTGAGTGGAAAACTAAACTCTGATGATATGAAAATTGCACTTGATGACCTTGTTACCAAATCGAAGGTAATAGAAAATGGCAAAATGCTATATGATGTTGTTGACTTTCACCTCCCATCACTAGGTGCAATAGGAATTGAATTTTCGCGCCTGCCCTCAATGTTTGGACTTATGAAGAAATTCAGCCGTGCAGCTGTGATGACTGACAAAACTTGGATAAAAAAGGTAAGTGAACTAGAAGGTGCTTTAATTCCAGACCTCGAAATCAAAGCTTTTGATAGAGATCAAAAAGAAGCGGCAGAAGCCTGGTTGGCATCAATGAACAACAACACATAAAAAATTGGGCCACCCAGCCATTTAACACGGACTCGCTGAAGTTCACCGGTTAATTCAACGTTAACAGCAAACCACACTCAGTATTCAGCTTGATTTCTTGAATGACCGTATATGGACTCCCCCTCGGTTTGCAAGCATTCCATCTTATGGTGTTTAGGTACGACTGCTCACGTATATCCGGCCTCTAACTACTGTATTGATCTATCAATACGGGGCCATAATGGGCTATTCGCGCGCCAACTCCCAATCGCTTTGTCGTGCTTTCTCGCACTCAGACATTCTCGGGTTCTGCCGGCGCCGGTTCGACCTGTTCGCCATCATTCGGTTTGCTCTGCAATCGTAAGTGAGGTTCTCCTGGTAACTATTTATGGGCTGGTTATCAAGCTGTAATCCGATCCGGTTGGTAATCCGTGCCATGCCTCAACATGGCCCAGGCAATGCGCGTCGTTTTGTTGGCCAACGCGGCTGCGGCACCATTCGGGTGTCTTCGTGCCGCCAGACTGGTTACCCACTGGCTCAACCGGTCGTCCTTCTCCTTAGCGGTTCGGATCACGGCTCGTGCACCATGAATCAGTATGCTTCGCAGATAGGCATCACCCCGTTTACTGATGCCGAGTAACCGGTCTTTACCACCAGAGCTGTGTTGCTTGGGCGTCAGCCCCAGTGACGCAGACATTTGTCGACCATTGGCGAACTGCTCCGCATTACCTACAGTGGCAATCAGTGCCGTCGCGACCATTGGACCAACACCGCGAAGCTGTTGCAGTCGCTTGGCGACAGGGTCGTTCTGCGCAATCATATTAATCTCGTGATCAAGTTCCGCTACACGATGGTCCAGGGTCTTCAGATCATTCCACAGACCGTTCAACAAACCGCGAAAGCGGCTGGTCAGGCCATTCTCAGCATCTTCCAGCCAATACGGCACCGCCGCTCGCAAGCGTGCCAGTTGTTGGGGGGCGACCAATCCATACTCGGCAACCAAGCCTCGGATCTGGTTGCCCTTGGCTGTGCGATGCCCGATTAACTCGCTACGAATCCGGTGTACCGCCTGTATGTCCTGTTGCGCTACGGTTTTGACGGCCACAAAACGCATACCGGGTCGGCTCATGGCTTCGCAGATCGCTTCGGCATCATTGGCATCGTTCTTATTACTCTTTACGTAGGGCTTCACAAACTGGGGGGCAATTAACTTCACTGTAACCCCCTTGGCTTGTAGCTGTCGCGCCCAATGGTGCGCACCGGTACAGGCTTCCATGCCGATCACACAACCTGGTTCGACTTTATCCAGTAACGCCGTCAGCCAGCTATCACGCTTCAACCGCCGGCACCATACTGTCTTCTCGTGCCGATCAACACCGTGCAGCTGGAATACGTTCTTTGCCAAATCAATACCAACGCGACTAAGCTTGTTCATAGTGGACTCCTTCTCTCTTGTGACTGGTGGATAACGCTTCCAGTCTGGCACCTAGATGCCGTTTAGGGGAGGAGGAGTCCATCCCATTGCTTTTGGCCGTACCCGGCTGTTTATTTTTGTTGGATGACTTCAGGCTACCAGGTTGAATAATGGCCGCCGTGCACCCAATTGCAGACCTTCAGTAGTCTCAACTCACTAGTGCACTATTAATATTCTTGGAGAAGGTTGATTGGGTGTTGATCTGCCTACACAGTGCCTACACGGCTAGCGTCGCTTGGCGAGGAGTTTTGTAACTTGCTTTAATGGTGGGCCTGGAAAGACTCGAACCTTAGACCAAGGGATTATGAGAATTCAGCTTCGAATCATCAGAATCGAACCGGTATGCTTTAACATAAATTCGAATGGTATTCGATTAACAACTAATTTCGATTAGATAGAAATCCGAGATGGATTTCAAGCAACGATATCAACGGGTTATGGAATACAAGAAGATAGGTGTCCGTCTTTTAGAATCCGAGGCGTTTATGAAACGCTCGCTTCCATAATGCTTCCATTTGAGAATTATATATTCGTCAGTTATATATAACTATCTGATTTAATGGTGGCCAGGGCTGGAATCGAACCAGCGACACGGGGATTTTCAGTCGAGACGGTCCTTTCCCTGCCACATAACATTCAGTCACTTACGGCGCTTGCGACTATGATTACGCATTTAAACAAACCTAAATGCTGCTAACTAATAG
>JBDLIZ010000466.1:0-4947 GCA_039714615.1 Pseudomonadota bacterium
TGGAGCAGATCGAAGCGTTATTACCCTTCAATCTGGATGCTGACAAGATAAGAGAATCGATCGATCTGCGATAGGGTGGGGTTAATTGAGCGCATACCTACGCACTTCTGTCAGAGAATACGAACGGTCACAACGAATGACGGGGCAGCGTTCACGGATCAAAGTTCATGACCGCCCTTGCAATGCACTTCGGAACAGAGATCTAAAGCATGGCTGCCTATGTGGTATCACTCATTGAACGTCGCCAGGCTGCCGGCGCCGTACCAAAGACTTTCTTGAATGCGCGTGAGAACGCGGCCTCGGATTCGTAACCAACTGTATTGGCAACCTTGGCGAGAGGTGCGCGAGTATTTCGCAACTCCTGTGCCGCAACCTGCATGCGCCAATTTGCGAGGTAATGCATTGGCGCCACACCAATCAGGCGTGAGAAGCGCTCAGTCAATGCAGATCGCGACAGACCAGCCTCCCGGCCAAGCTCGTCTACTGTCCAGGAACGGGTAATGTTATGATGCAAAAGAGCCAGCGCTCGCGCGACGTGGCGGTCACGCAAGCCTGCCAGCCAACCGGTTTGTTCCTCTGGCAGGGTGTCGGCGTAGCGGCGGACGGCTTCCACGAAGAGCAACTCGGACAGTTTGGCCAGAACTGTTTCTGACCCCGGGCGACCATCGGCGACTTCGGCAGCAGCATACTGAAAGGTCGAGCGAATCCATTCCGCCGCACTGTTTTCCTGGGCGTTAAGCTTAAGCAAGGCCGGCAAGGTCGAAAGCACCGGGTTTCCATTAGCATTGTCGCAACCCAGAAACCCGCACACCATGCGAGTGCGGGCACCATCGCCACCATGGTGAATAGAAAACAACCCACCCTCTTTGGGCGGCTGGATGATGTCACTACCCATTACGGGCGGCAGGTCAAGATCACTGCCCAGCAGATGCATGTCGTTGTGCGGTAAAAGGACGACTTCTCCGGGTCCAACCTTTAAGGATTTTTTACCTTCACCATCGACCCGGACGTGAACTTCCCCCTCGACAACATAGTGGTAAAGGATCAGGTCGGAGCCCGGGTCCAGGAAAGGCGCGCAATGCTCGGGAGACACACGCGCTGCCATGCACCATGGATCAAAGAACTCGGCGTGCAAAAATACGCCGCCCGTCAGATGCGCCACCCTTAAGACATCAGATAATGCGTCGATTTCTCCCTCCCTGCCTGATCCGGCGTTCCGGTCATATTTCCCGGCAGATCAATCATAGATCAAAAGCGCTCTGAACGTAAAATAAAGGTGTGATCTGGCGGGTTCGACCATACCGCCGGCATTCCATTTCAGACAACAGTCGGGGAAATTGACTATGAATGCGATTATGAAAAGTTCTGACACCGATCGATATGCGCGCTGTATCAGCGTCTCCAAAAGAGTGCGCTGGGACATCGATGAAGACGTAATCCGGGGACGCAGCTTCGGCAGATCCGAGAAGTATCTGCCAGACGGGTTATCACTGATCACGGAATTCACCACGCTGTCCGAGGACGAGAAACGTTTCGTCAGCCAAATTCAGGGGCGCACCTACGCGAATGTGTTCGGGCTGGTCGAAAGGTTCATCAATGCCAAGGTACTGGAGGTCAGTCGGGACCACTGGCTTGGCGATCAGGTTGCGCTGGAGGCGCTGGTGCGGTTCAGCGACGAAGAACTTAAACATCAGGCCCTGTTCCGCCGCATTAACAGCATGATCGGCGAAACCCTGCCCAATGGTTACCGCTTCGACGTGGATGCCGACGCAGTTGCCGGTGCGGTTCTCGGCAAAAGCACCTGGGCAGTGCTGGCGCTGACACTGGACATCGAACTGTTCACCCAGCTCCATTACCGTCAAAGCATAGAACCTGACGGCGAGCTGTCCGGACTATTCAAGGATGTGTTCCTCTATCACTGGAAGGAAGAGAGCCAGCATGCGATCCTCGATGAACTGGAGTGGAAACGACATGATGTCGGAGTAACACCCGATGAACGCGATCAGGCAGTCGACGAATTCATTGAACTGGTTGGCGCGGTGGACGGCATTCTCCAGACACAGGCAGCTGCCGACACGGAATATTTTTCCGCGAACTGTGGGCGTGAGGTAGGCAGGGAGGAAACCGCAGCGATCGAGCAAGGGTTCCTCAAAGCCTACCGGTGGCAGTACATCCACTCGGGCGCCTCACATCCGAGGTTCGTGAAAGTGCTATCTGGCCTGATCACCGAAGACCAGGGCCAGCGCATCCAGTCTGCACTCGCCACATTGCATTAGGTCTATAGCTGATTTACGCAACCACACAGGTAAAGGAGAATTACATGGACATTCAGGCAGAAATTAACAAGCCCAATATTGTTAACGGCATCAACGTCGATGACCTCATGGCCCTGCTTGCAGGCGTAGAACAAGATGCCTCAAAGGGTACGACCAACTGGCATGTTACAACCTCATGGCAAGACCAGACACGCAGCCGTGCCGAAGTCACGGGATTCGGAATAGGCGGTGAAGAGATACCGCGCCGATTCTCGTTTGACATCGACGAGCCTTATGAATTGGGAGGCAGCAATAGTTTTGCCAACCCCCAGGAACATCTGATCGCGGCACTCAACGCCTGTATGACGGTGGGATATGTGGCACAGTGCGCCATCCATGGAATCACGCTTGAACATCTGGAGATCAGGACCGAAGGCGAGATTGACCTTCGGGGCTTCCTGGGAATCGACCCCAACGTAGCTCCAGGCTATGAGAGTCTGAGCTACACCGTCCACATTAAGGGTAACGGCACCAGGGAGCAGTTCGCCGAGATACACGAGGCAGTGATGACAACATCACCCAACTTCTACAATGTTGCAAACGCCGTGTTGCTGAAACCGACTCTGGTGGTTGACTAGACACAGGTTACCAAGCGCGGCACGACACCGGGCAATAGTCACGCCGAGCGAAAACCTGTTGGCACTGAATTATATATATTATTAAACGGAACGCGTAAATATGTTAATGATTGAGCATAAAGATGTCGGTTGGTGGTATTGGCTGGTAACAGCGGGATTGCTTACATTTGGCCTATCGGGAAACCAAACAGGGTTTATGCTTGCAATAGGTCTTACGATTACTCAGTTAATTCACTTCGTGTTCAGAGAGCGCAGCATTACAGCTTTTCCGATACAAGTGCGGTTTTGGTATCTAATGCTTCTTCTTTTGGCGTGGCTAGAGCCTCTGCAATGGATATATTGGATTCCTACCATAGGTACGTGGGCACAGATAATATTTGGCTATTGCACTATGGCGCGCTGTGTTTCCCTGTTACCCTGGAATCGTAGCGAAGAGTTGTCACTTGATTTATTAAAGAAAACACTCTTTTCTCGCCCAGTTCGAGGAAGCATTAAACAAGGTTTTTCTGCTGTTCAGTAAATCATGGGTTACACAACATGGGTTACACAAATGGCCTGCTGATCGCTGGTGCTCTCGCACCGGCCGTGAAGGCAAGTGCTGCTGAGAGTCCGCATTGAGCATTTAATCAGATGTTCGCTAGGTTTTGGTGGTCGTCTTGTTTTGGCCGACTGCAGTCATTCACAATCTGGCATCAGCTATCAGATTAAGAATTGATGTACATCATGAACCCCTCCTTCTGATGACCTTCGCCACCTGCAGCCAGTTCTCCACGGTCTCCTTGCGCGTTGCACCCCCGACACGCAGACGGAAGACCTGGCTATGGCCCGCGCTGTCGGTCGATTTGTTGTAGACCTCAAAGATCGTGTCGTCTCGAATGTCATGGTCAACCAAAGGGATGACATTACCGGTCCCCGGGCGGCGGTAGATCGCATCCTCCTTACCGCGTCTGCGCAGTGGCCAATCGACATACCAGTTGATATCCGTATCGAACTCCCAGGCCTGGAAGTCGTACTGAAGATAGAGGCCTCTGTTTTCATAAGCAAAGAGCATCCTCAGAGCGTCTGTCATGGTTCGGGCCGTGTACTCCCAGAACAATTCCCGGTAGACACATTGCCAGGGGTTCAGGGCAATACCCAGGTCGATCCCGATCGGCCACCCGTACCACGGTTCGGGCAGCCCCGGCATAAGGATCTCCTTACCCGGCGCGAACTTCGGTAACTTCTCCCTTCGCTGCTTTTCCTTTTCGTGCCGCCGTTCCCGCAGGCTCGAACCGCACTCTCCTGAAATAGCTCGTATTGACGTAGGCCAATGATTTTACGCTTGAGGATACGTACTGAACCTTCACCAGCCCCTCGGAATGCTGAGCTGCGTTGCTCATGCTCAACAGTTGCGCGAACGCCATGACGTCGTCAAACGACTTGAACAGGTATTCGCGGTCGTGGTGCTCGACGTACGAGTAACAGCAAAAGAATGGCCTTGGAAGATCCCAGCCTGGGAAGATACCGTGGCCCTCCACTGCCCGATCGAGCGCCTCCAGACCTTTCCGGCGCACCTCTTCTTGCCGTTCTACTGCTTTGAAAAACCACGGATTCCTCTTGTCGATCTCCTCCAGACGGAGCCCCCTGATCTCATGGTACAACTTGAAGTCGCGGCTCATTGAGCGGCTCCTTCTGTCCCGGACAGGGTATGGAGGATGCGTTGTACGGTAATCGATGCAACGTATTTGGCTGGGGCTGAGTGGTGCGAAGCTCTGGGTGGGAATGATGCTGGGGGATAAGACGGAAGCGTCTTACTTGGAAAACAGCGCCTGCAGGCGTACAGATAGGTCATGAATGTTCTCCTCTTTAGCTGTTATGGGCCGCAAGCTGGAGTGCTCAAATCGCCCTTTCGTACAGAAAGTGTATCACAGTTTAGTGGGGTGTCCTTTCCGACACACTGTCACGGTCTTTTGATCTCTTCGTAATGGCCTGATCCCGCATCGACACTCCGATTCAATCCGTTTCATAGACGCCTCCATTCTACGCTTTGTTTCAGTGGCACAGCTTACCACTTT
>JBDLIZ010000467.1:0-4947 GCA_039714615.1 Pseudomonadota bacterium
TGAGGGATGTCGGGGTGATTTCTGCTTTTAGGTCGTGCGAAAGCGTAAATTATAACGCTTTATTTCCGTTGATGTTTTTGGGCGGGCGGGAATCGCTGCTCTTTTACTGGTGTTCATTTAGCTACTGTAGGATGAGTTACCTGCATCGATATGCAACGATGCGAGAACTGACCTTGCGTTTTCTGCTTAAGCCCTTTGAGAAAAGAATAAATAAACAGATTTGACCCTTTAGTTCTTCGTTTCCATTTGTTTCGTTCCTTAAAGCCCAGTTCCTAAAGCTTAAAAAAAAGGAGTTTCACTCATGACACCGATTTTATTGGTATCTTTAAAATTATCTGTGGTCGCATTATTGTTGGCTATCGGAATGCTAACCACGAGGAAAGAAATCACCTACCTTTGGCATCGTCCGAAGTTGTTGATGCGTTCTCTATTGGCTATGTACTTTCTAGTACCCTTAGTCGCAATCCTATTCGTCACTTTATTGCCTTTAGCACCGGGTTTGGAGTTGGCCGTCTTTGTATTGGCTATTTCTGCAGGGGCGCCACTCCTGCCAAAAAAACTTATGGGACTTGGTTCCGATGAATACGTGTTAAGCCTGGTGGTAACCGCTTCCATACTGGCCATTTTTACCGTTCCGGCCTGGGCGACCGCTTTAAGCCCTCTTTTTGGCAGAGACTCGCAACTCGCCCCCTTTGAAGTGGCTATGGTTATTGCAAAATCATTTCTGGTGCCATTGGCGATTGGCATGTTATTTCGGCGCTTTTTTCCTGCAAAAGCTGAGCTGTATGCAGATAATATCTTGACTGTAGCAGGATTAGTGCTAATAGTATCAGCGGTTATATTACTGGGCGTTAACTGGCTATTACTTGTTAAAGCAGGTTGGTTGACATTATTTGCCTTAGCCGGATTAACTTTAAGTGCTTTAATTGTTGGGCATTTAATGGGCGGAAAAGAGCCCGGTGAAAGAACTGCATTAGCTGTCTCTTGTGCTACACGTCATTTAGGCTTAGCCATTCTGGTCGCTTCGGCGGCGCCCGGCCCAAAAACAGCGGTATTTGTTGCTGCCTATATAGTGTCTTCAGCAATCGTTTCAATTCCTTATCTTAAGTGGCAAGGTAAGGTGAATATTACATCAGCTCAAAAGGCTAGCGAATAAAAACCGAGGGTTAGTCATCTGGGTATTGTTATTTAACATAATGGGACTCGGGTCTACCATCGTATTTATGGAGAGGAAATTAAAATAATTGTTATTGTTGAGCTGTGGATAATGTGGGTAACAGGGATGTTATCCAATGCGCATGGGGTGTCAGGTCTTGCAATCACATATCGTCCTCTCGTGAATTCATAAATACTTGATTGCAAGACCTGACACCCAAGTTTCTTTCTCATGCCACTTTTCATGACACCTAGTCAAGAAGGGCAGTCTTTAGGGCTACCTTTTTTATATTTTGACCGTAAAGGAAGAAGTGGGCCAGAGTCCAGGTTATGGGCGACTACCGAAGATGGAATCATATCTTGAAATATGAGATTTAATCGGTTATCAACTGCACATGGCAAGACAACGGCGAATTGAGTTTGCTGACACCATCCCTTACCGAAGCGCCTGCGATATTTTCTACACCACGATCCCGAAGCGGCCAGCGCAGCGCCATCTTGCGTATCTGCCTTCGCGTCGTTCAAGCGCAGCTTTGCCACTCGAGTCACATTGCTCTGAAACCTGATTGATCCTGCCCGGCGGCAGACAAAGACTCGGAGGTGCCATGAATCACACTACTAATCTTGATCTCCAGGCAATTTCCCTGGACATACTTCTCGAGAAGTATGCCAAGGGCGATGAACAAGACATTCCGGCTTTGTACTCACGTGTCGCAAAGGGATTGGCTGCCGTGGAGAACGATCCGACTAAATGGACTGCTCGGTTCATCTCTGCACTTGCGAGTGGTTTTATCCCCGCCGGTCGCATCATGTCTTCCGCCGGCACGGATATTAAAGAGACGCTAATTAACTGCTTTGTGCAGCCTGTCGGCGACAGTATCCAGGGCGTTGATGATAACGGCAACCCTGGCATCTACGAAGCCCTCAAGCAGGCGGCTGAGACCATGCGGCGCGGTGGTGGCGTCGGCTATGACTTTAGCTTCATTCGCCCTAAAGGTGCCAAGGTCAAAGGCACCGCCAGCAGTGCTTCCGGTCCGGTTTCGTACATGCGGGTCTTCGACCGTTCGTGTGAGACTGTCGAGTCCGCCGGCGCCCGCCGTGGTGCTCAGATGGGCGTTCTTCGTTGCAACCATCCGGACATTCTTGATTTTGTCCACGCAAAGGACACGCAAGGCGAGCTCACCAACTTCAATATCTCGGTCGGTGTCGTCGATGCCTTCATGAAGGCGGTAACCGACAATACCGATTGGCGACTGGTGCACATCGCCGAGCCCTCGGAAGAGCGGAAACGCGAGGGCGCCTTCTACGACAAGGAGAACGAAGTCTGGGTTTATCAGGTGATCACGGCCGCGGAACTGTATCGCGAGATCATTGGCAGCACCTATGATCATGCCGAGCCTGGCATTCTCTTCCTTGACCGTATGAACGCGGAAAACAACCTTTGGTATGCTGAAGATCTGCGTGCCACCAACCCTTGCGGCGAACAGCCGCTGCCTGCTTACGGGTGCTGCGATCTGGGTTCGATAAACCTGACAAAGTTCGTCCAGGCACCGTTCAGCGATGAGGCCTCATTCAACTACAAGGCGTTCAAAGGACTCATCAAAACATCCATCCGCATGTTGGACAATGTGCTCGAAGCCACATACTGGCCCCTCGATGAACAGCGCAACGAGGCCCTTTCAAAGCGCCGCGTTGGCCTGGGTTACACAGGCCTTGGCGATGCCATGGTCATGCTGGGTCTGCGCTACGACGCCGACGAGGCGCTAAGCATGGCTGCCTCGATCAGCGAGACGATGCGTGATGCTGCATATTGGGCCTCCGTCGAACTGGCGAAGGAAAAGGGCGCGTTTCCGCTGTTTAATGCCGATAAGTACTTGGAGAGCGGATTTACGAAGCGTCTGCCGGAAAACCTTCGGGCGGCGATTCGTGCGCAGGGTATACGTAACAGCCATCTATTGAGCATTGCGCCTACTGGAACCATCTCCCTGGCTTTTGCGGACAACGCCAGCAACGGCATCGAACCGCCTTTTTCGTGGACTTATAACCGCAAAAAGCGCCAGCCCAATGGCAGCGAGCGCACTTACCTGGTCGAAGATCATGCGTATCGCGTCTATCGTGAATCCGGTGGTGATGTTGAAAATCTGCCCGTGGGGTTCGTCAATGCCTTGGAGATTGCCGCGACGGATCACATGAGGATGCTCGAAGTAGTCCAGCCGTTCGTCGATACATCGATCTCCAAGACCGTCAACGTGCCGGTCGACTATCCGTTCGAGGATTTTGCCAATCTGTACCTCAACGGGTGGAGAGCTGGACTCAAGGGTCTGGCCACTTTCCGGCCGAATGTGGTCACAGGCAGTGTACTTTCCAGCAAGTGTGGGGTGTCAGGTCTTGCAATCACATATCGTCCTCTCGTGAATTCATAAACGGAGCAAGGGGTCAATTCTCGAGGGAGCAAGGGGTCAATTCTCGCAGCGTAGCATCACTCTCCATACAATGCGTCCCACAGTCGCCAAATGGATGCCAAAGCGTTCCACTATTTCCCGACAGCCGTAGGCACCGGTGTTAAACGTCGCTACCGATCTCGTACCACCCCCATCAAAACCCTATAAACCCTTCTGTAACTCATTGTTATTACAAATATTTAATCTGCCGCATAGATAATAATCCAGAGGATGTCCCGTAATACCCTATAGTCTAACCTATTGTTTTCACTGGTTCTTTTACTATAAATCAACAAGATATTTGATGGACTTCATTTACCCTATAAAAACCTGCAGTTCTACGGAATTATACCTCTCTCCCGATATCTATCAGCAAGTTTATGGTGTGTGATTGTTGTTCTTTGAACCATTGTCTGACTTAGTTAATATCTGCAAATTAGCCAAACAATGTAAACCACATACTTTGTCATTTATTATTGGAACAATATGATCTACTTCAAATCTTGTTCCACCTAAAGCATTTAACTCATCCCGTTTTAAATATACATTCCTAACCAGTTCTTCCTCATACCATGGTGGTGTTGCGTCTATAATTTGACGTAATCTGGTTTCACGCCACAGCGCAACTTTATCCGGGTTATCTTTACGATATTGTTTTGCATATTGTCTAAATTGTTCAGCATTATCCTCTCGATATTGTTTGACCTTGTTAAGATTATCGTCTCTCCATTGTTTACTGCGTTGCAAAACAACCTCAATATTCTCCTCATACCATTGCTTATTATATTGTTTCCTGTGTTCAGTACTTATTTTGAGCCAGCGATGCTGATGTTGTTTTACAGATTCAGGATTATTTTCACGCCATTGCGCATTCCATTGTCTTACATGGTCCCTATTATCTATTCTCCACTGTTCATTGTAGTGACGTAGTTTTTTTGCGTTGGTTTGATAATATTGTTTTGAACATCCTATGCAGCAGGTGTTTGATATTCTTCTTTTTGATAAATGGTTATGTTTGCATGGAATACCAGTGAAGTAATATTTCTTACCTGTTGCTTTTGCTTCTTTTCTTGATGAAGCGATATCTTTGATAGGATAAATAAGATTAGCCATAGTGACTACCTCCAATAGTTATTATGTGTTAGGAGGTGTTCATAGCACCTCCTTCTTTATTTATAATGTTCAATATCTCTGCTCCTTTCTTTGAAACATCGGTTGGTATCAGATGAGCATATATCTGAACCGTTTGAAGATTCTGATGACCTGAAAGAAGTGCTATCTCTTGAAGGGATAAACCAGCCTGTGCTAAACGTGAACAGAAGGTATGTCGAAGGTCATGGATTGTGAAATC
>JBDLIZ010000468.1:0-4945 GCA_039714615.1 Pseudomonadota bacterium
CACAGGGAAGTGCTATTAACGAACCTAAGGATGGAATCCTTGGGGTGATTTCCGAGCTAACAAATATCGCTATACGGATTAGGAACTTGTACTATATGAGTACGATCACTTGCAAGATCAACGCAACACGGGGAAGTGAGGAGACCAAGATCATGCACATAGTGATATCCGGCGGTACGGGCCTCATCGGCCAAGCCCTGGCTACTGATCTCCTTAAGGATGGCCATAAGGTCACCATCCTGACTCGTAACATCCATCGACGTCCTCCATTGAAAGGTAGCGCGTTACAGCAATGGGATGGCCGAAGCCCCAACGGTTGGGGTCATCTCATCGATACAACCGATGCATTGGTTAATCTGGCTGGAGAAAATCTCGCGGGTAATGGGTTACTGCCTCGGCGCTGGACCAACGAGCAAAAACAGCGAATCCTCAGCAGCCGTTTACACGCCGGAACCGCCCTCAGTCAAGCCATCATGGCAGCTGACCGGCTACCCAGGGTACTCATACAGGCCTCCGGCATTGGTTATTATGGACCTTTAGCTAACGAGGTCGTGAGCGAGAGCAGCCCGCCGGGACATGACTTTCTGGCCCAACTCGCAGTCCAATGGGAGGCCAGCACTTCTGATATCGAACAACGCGGCGTGCGCCGGGCCGTCATCCGTACCGGTGCGGTGTTGAGTGCTCAAGGCGGTGCCCTACCAAAACTGATCATGCCTTACCGATTCTTCGTGGGTGGCCCTCTAGGCAGTGGACGTCAATACCTGTCCTGGATTCACATCGCCGACGAGATCGGGGCCATTCGTTTTCTTATCGATAACGAAAGCGCGACAGGGGCCTTCAATCTCGTCGCTCCTAACCCCGTCTCAAACGCGATATTCGGTAAGATCGTAGGACGGGTGCTACATCGCCCCTCATTCTTCCCCACTCCGAATTGGGTCATGAAAATGCTGTTGGGTGAGGTCTCCGCATTGGTCCTCGATGGCCAACGCGCATATCCGAGACGTCTTCAGGAACTGGGCTACACCTTTAAATTTCCGCAGCCCGAGGCCGCTTTGCGCGATCTGTTGGGTTAGAACATCATGCGTACAATATTTTATATCTCCGATCGAACCGCTATTACGGCAGAGGCCCTTGGCCATTGCCTGTTGGTGCAATTTGCGGACCTGAAATTCAAAGAAATCACCATGCCCTACGTCGATAGCCGGGAGAAGATCGAGGCCGTCGTTGAGCGGATCAACCGGGTCGCTAGCCGTGAGGCGAAAAAACCAATCGTTTTCACCACGCTAGTGAGTCCGATGATCCGCCAGATCATCAATAACTGTAATGCCTTGGTCCTGGATCCGTTTGATTACTTCTTACGACCACTAGAAGCCGAACTGCATACAAAACCCCTGCATGAAACGGGACGCTCACGTCGGATTTCCGATCTTGACAGATATGATAACCGCATTGGCGCCATCAATTTCACGCTGGCCCATGATGATGGGGCCTCAACACATTATGAGCGCTGCGATATCATTCTCACTGGTGTTTCCCGTTGCGGCAAGACACCCACCTGCCTCTATCTGGCCCTGCAGTTTGGTATCCGCGCAGCTAACTTTCCGTTGACAGAGGAGATGCTCAACGGCGAAACCCTTCCCTATTCACTGCGAGCGCATGTCGACAAACTGTTCGGGCTCACCAGCGATATACTACGCCTGCACAGCGTTCGCTCGCTGCGACGCCCCGGCAGTGAATATGCCTCGCGCGATCAATGTCGTTTCGAATTGCGCGCGGCCGAAGGACTGTTTCGGGTCCACAATATCCCCTACCTCAACACATCGACCCATTCCATAGAAGAAATCGCCTCCAGAATTGTTCACGACAGGGGACTCAAGAGAAGATATTATTAATAATAACGATCACCCATGGCGTCGGAATGCGCCTCTCTCCAATGCCCCATTGTACATTTTTAACGGCCCAGAAGATTGACAAAGCGTTCAAAACGACCATCATATAGCCCTACAACCACCGGAATCAGCCAATGACTGAAAACGAGCTTCACTGCCTCAGCCCCAAACAGGCATGGCAGATGATGCAGGACGATCCGCGCACCATCCTGATCGATATCCGTTCTTCCATGGAGTTTCTGTTCGTCGGCCATCCCAAGGGATCTGTTCACATCCCTTGGATCGACGAGCCGGATTGGACAATCAACCCTAATTTCCTTACCGAGGTTCGAAAACTCATACTCGGGGGCGTAATCTGCGATATTGAGGAGGGCTGCGTCCCCCTCATCCTCATCTGCCGCAGCGGTAAGCGCTCCAAAGAGGCCGGAGATCTGTTAACTAACCGAGGTCTTAAGAATATTTACCACATCGATGAAGGCTTCGAAGGAGAATTGGATGATAATCATCACCGCAGCAGCGCAGGAGGCTGGCGGTTTCACGACCTACCGTGGGAACAATGCTAAATGAGTACTATGTCGCTGAACCCTATATATCAAGACCTTTTGCAAGGGGTTACCTGCATCGATACCAACTACCATCGGCCACAGCTTGCCGCCTGCTACCTGGTGGTGCAAGGTGATCAAGCGGCCTTCATAGATACCGGGACTTATCACAGCGTACCGCTTCTTTTGGAAGTGCTGCGCCGCAAAGGCATCGCCAGGGAACAAGTGGCCTATGTTATGCCCACCCATGTACACCTCGACCATGCGGGCGGTGCGGGTGAGCTGATGCGCCAACTACGCAATGCAAGACTGGTCATTCATCCGCGCGGGGCAAGGCATATGATCGACCCCGCTAAACTGACCTCAGGGTCTATTGCGGTATACGGCAAGGAGGAGTTTCGGCGACACTTTGGAGAATTGTCTCCAGTGCCAGAGGATCGGGTAATCATTGCAGATGACGAGTTCAGCCTTGATTTCAATGGCCGAGCACTGTTGTTTCTCGACACCCCTGGCCACGCGAAACACCATTACAGCATATATGACGAGCGTAGCAACGGATTCTTCACTGGTGACACCTTCGGCCTTTCCTACCGGGAACTCGACGGGCAGAACGGTCCCTTCATATTCCCTCCCACGACCCCGGTCCATTTCAATCCAACCGCTTGGCACGACTCCATAGCACGCTATCTGCGTCTAAAGCCACAGCGAATGTTCCTCACTCATTATGGGATGGTCACGGAGGTGGCGAAGCTCGCCGATGATCTGTGCCATGACATCGATAAGCTGGCTATGATCGCCCAACAAGCGACCGATGCCCCGGATCGACACCATCGTATTCTCCAGAACGTCACTGACTATTTGCTGAGCCGGGCAAGGGAATCCCACCCTGAACACTCTGCACAACGTGTCCAGGAGGTCTTCGCACTCGATCTCGAACTCAATACCCAAGGACTCGAGGTCTGGTTGGATAGGCAGTCGAGGATGCGTGAATAACGCGCCCTATCTCGGGAAGGCTTCTTAAGAGCCTTCCCTTCCCATTTCTTGTTCGTACGCACGCCCCCAGCGGGCTGGATCGAATCCCTTCAGTTGATGCAAATGGGATTTAAGGGTTTTGACCTCCTCATCGATGAGATGCTCGGCTTCGTTCACGATCGATTCGTTATACCTCCTTACGATGGCGTTATACGACGACAAATTATTCTTACGAAACCGCTTTGCTGCATTCAGACACGCCTTTTCAGTCTTATAGTGCTGCTTCCTGAAACTCCTGTTGGTAGGATTGGCCGTTTGCAGATTCCGGATAGATACGCTAATTACAGACACTGAAGTCCCTCTTCTGTAATCCACCTCCTCTCTATCATATATGCCGTGCCAGCCCGTACTGCTTTTACTGGAATGTTTGCTGATGGGGATCTCTTCAAGCAGAACTGAACGGGGGAAACCGTGTTCCCGGTAGAGGGCGTTCCTCGCCATGAGACAATGCTTCAATGCATCCTTGTCTGCGAAACCAAAAAATGGCTGATATTCACGCTTGGCAACAGAATATTTTACTTGGTACCCATTGACGGAATCACTTTCTATCCGTGATATATTGAGGAAATTTTTCATAGTTTAGTCCTTTCTATTACTGTTTCAGTCCTTATCCTTAATTTGCGCCTGAATCCTCTTTCTGTACCTCCTCAATGAGTTCCTCATACGCAAACCTAGATCCTGCAAGTCATCGCACTCACACAGTGCGAACTCTTGATGCGTATAGCGATATTTACTCCTTGGTAAATTATAATGAGGATTCCATCCTTAGGTCCGTGAACGGCACCTCCCTGTGCCACTTCTCCATCCTTAGGTCCGTGAACGACATCTCCTTATATCACTTCTCCGCTCACTCTCTAATTCGTTCTACACATCAATATTTTGAACTCTGTAAGCACAATTACTTGCGGTGATTTAGGTGGTAACTAGGAATAATAAACGCCCAGCCTTCGAATCGCTTTCTTAGCTGATCCGCCTTGAGAATAATATCGGGTTTGGGTATTCTTGCTCCAGTTTCCCTGCGACTTCTCCCTGTTTCTCCTTAATCTCTTCACGTCGCGACTCGAAGCTGGCACTGAGCCTGAGGTAGTGCTTATATTCCAGCTCCCTTGGTACGCATCTCCAAAACTAGACCGCCAAAGGTCTTAATAGCGATAGTTTGCCAGAATTTATCACTTTCGGGAAGCTTTTCATCTGTTAGAACGTTAGCCAAAGTCAGGCTCGATAACGCTGCGACGATGCGGTGCACCTGCCCCCCTGGCCGTTAACGCTGGTCCTGCGGGAAGGAATAAAGCTCATATTTAGCCGCCGCGCCCGGAATAAAACCTAGGAGCCTGTCCGAGAATAGAGAACCTACTGCGGAAAAGCCTTTGTGGCCCATTTTCTCGATCATTTTCGTTGAATAGAGCCTACTATTCGCCTCAAATGATCAAGAAAATGAACTCAAAATGGCTTTCCCTCGCTACGGCTCCTATTCTCGGACAG
>JBDLIZ010000469.1:0-4943 GCA_039714615.1 Pseudomonadota bacterium
TCAGAATGGAGCGGTCAACTGCGGTTTCTAGGATAATCAGGTAGATCCCTAGGAACCGGCTCCTCAGTGGCAATTAGGTGGTCGCAAGGATCGTCCAACTGATCATTCAAGCCTGATGACGCAAAGACTGCACTGAAGTATTTGCCACGTATTGATCTCATGCTATTCTATGTGGTCACATAATGGACACAGCGTTACTGGTGGGAAGTCTGATGGCATTGTTCTTCTGTCTCGGGTTCATTAATCAGAAAACAGCGGCTCAATAGCTGAACCACAGATCAATCCTCAAGTTTCATCATTCGCAGAAGTCGAAAGAGATGCCGTTTGCCTTCCGGATGTTTGTGGATCGTGACGGCAAACGGGTCAAAGCCGCCGCCGGCACCATAGTCATTCAATTCAAGCAGCATGATAGTGTGCCCGAGATCGAGAACTGCCCGCCCGAGGTTGCACCCTTCTTGGTCACCAAGCTGGATCGCAGCGGCCAGTTCAAGGCCCCGAGGGCGCCACAATTCGATCCGACCCATGGCCGCGGCGAGACTATGCCCGACGATGAATTGATCAAGCAGACCTATGCCGCCGACGACAACGTTTTTGTTTGGAAATGGCACATTCCGTACATCTACTGCCACTACACCAAATTCATGCAGATGTCCGGCTATGTCCGAATAATGGAAGAAGTGGCCGACTTATTCTGGGCCGAGCGCGGTATTTCGATCTATACGTACCTTGATACTCGCCAGTGGATTCCCGTTGTGCCCTCGGCTAAGATCTCCATGCTGCGTGATGCGATCATGGAAGAAAACATCTACACGGTCTTCAACATGGACTACATTTTCCGTGATGCGACCTATACACACAAAATGGATTGTTACGTAGTGCGCGACGGTGGCCTGATTCATACCGCCACGGGTGAGATTACCCACGGTTACGCTAAAAACATCAGCCGCAAGGAGTGGAAGCTGGTGAACCTGGACGAGGTAACCCTTGACGCGCTAAACAACAGGAACCGCTGATGAAAAAGTGCCGTTTCTATTTCCATTTTCGCAGCCCCTATTCCTGGATAGGGGCCTGCTGGATGGAGAAGCTCCGTGCCTAAGTTGATGTCGAGTATGTCCCGTTTTGGGAAATCGACAATATCTCGCGTTCGATGCTGGTGGAGCGCGGAGGCGAGCATTATTACACCCCTATGTCTAAGGCCAAGCACTTGTATATTCTGCAGGACATCAAGCGTATCACCAGGCAGCTTGGCCTGGAGCTGAAGTGGCCGCCGTCCCCGGACAATCAGCATTGGGAGATCCCGCATCTGGCGTACATCTATGCCCGATGTGAGGGCGCTGGAAATCAGTTTTTCAGAGAAATCCACAACGCGCGCTGGACTCGAGGCGAGGATATCTGTGACGAGCGGACGGTCGCTGCCGTCGGTGAAGCTTGTGGGTTAGAGCCAGAACAGACAGCCACCGCGTATCGGCGGGATGATATCCGCGAAATAGGTGTGGCCGAGCTGATGAAGGCCTATGAGGATGGCGTATTCGGTATTCCGTTCTTTGTCCACGGTTTTAATAAGTTCTGGGGTATTGACCGGTTCGAGTTGTTTGCCCGGTCGGTGCGAAGCGCCGATGCGGAAGATGCTGTAGAGATTAACAACATCAAGCCTTTTTACGAAACCGGATCTCCGATCTTCGAAACCGACCACCCGGGGGGATGCGGTTAACCTTGGCCTGTCACTGGGGGATGAGCAGGATCTCTGGAACGGCCGTGAGGTATACAAGGCAATAATCCCCGAGCCTTGGGTACAGGCCATCTGGGCTTTTTCTTATTGTTTTAAAGTGGCGTCAACATGATTTTATTGTGGTTGGTTTTGCTGTTGATCTTTCTATCACTGCTAGTGATCGGTCTGTATGCCTTCTATATCGCGTACCGGCTCTATCACCCTTATACCAAAAACCGGCGTAGAGTGAACCTGCAGGAAATGAATGCCAATTCGTTGCGTTTACCCGCGGCCCCAGGAATCGAATTGGACGCCCTGTTGCTAAGTGCGGGAGACAGCCGACGCGTAGCGGTGATAACTCATGAGTTGGGTGCTGTTAAGGAAAGTAAGCTGAAACTCGCCCGGCGTTTGGTCAAGGCTGGATTCAACGTCTTGTTGTTCGATCTGCGAAATCACGGCGAAAGTAGCCGCGACTATTCACTGGGACCGATGAGCGAGAAATTCACGGACGATGTGGCGGTAGCCCTGCGCTATGTTCATGAGAATCTACCCGCAATAGATAACATTAATTTAATCGCTTTTTCCTTCTCTACTTTTCCAGCGCTGTATATTATCAATCGCCAGTTGAAACAACCCGACACCATTGTAGTCGATAGTGGGCCGAGTGCAACGATAAGCGATCTTTATGGCAAATTTTTAGATGATCTGGGCCGGTTTTTGGTCCCATCCGTGTTGCGCCTGCCGGTACTGCTACCGCTGTTCAAGTTTTTTTTCCAGTTCTTTGGTACCCGCATGTTATCGACGCGCTGGCCGCCCGACTGGTCAGGTCTGCGTAGCAGGGTGTTATTTGTAGTGAACGCCGAGGATGCCATTTTCTCCCAGTCCCAGATCATGGCTGTGGCCGACCAGGTGCCTAACAAAGAGGTCTGGGTCTGCCCGGAGTCGGCTCACTTACAGGCCCAGCGCAGCGATCCAATAGGCTATGAGCAGACCCTGTTGAACTTCCTCAATTCCCAAACTGGGGCTCGCCATGATGCTTGATCGGCCGGCGGGAGAGTTGTATTACGAGGTTCAAGGCGAGGGCGAGGAAGTCATCATCTACCTCAATGGTTTCGCTTCGGGCATCTCCAACTGGTATCCGGTGATCAAGGGCCTGAAGGGGCGCTACCGCAATGTCCTCTACGACTATATAGGCACCGGCGAGAGCCGCAACGGTGAGGAATACGAGTTCTGCTTTGACAGCTATTGCGCCGATCTCGGCGCCCTGATCGGTCAGATCGGGGCGGATAGGGTCCATTTGGTCGGCTATTCCATGGGTGGCTGGATCGCGCAGGAGTTCACCGTGCATCACCCCGGAAAGGTCAGCAGTCTGGTTTTGATCAATTCCAGCCCCCGTATTTTTGCGCGCCAACACTGGATTATCTCCCACTTGATTGAGGTCCTGAAATTTGCGGAGATTTCGGTATTCAGTAAGCTGATGTTCATCAGCTATTACCCCCCGAGTATTTTGAAAAGCATGATGCCAATCTTGAACGAATCAAGAACCTAGCCAATTTGCAGTTCGAGAAGCATGACCGAGAAAATTGGCATGCATTACTGCGCAGCTGCCTCTCGTTTGACGCAGAGGACCGGCTGGGTGGCCTCCGCCTGCCGGTGTTGGTGCTGGCGGGTGAACACGATTTTCTATGCCCTCGCTTGACCGCACAGCGGTTTGTCGATCTGATACCGGATGTGGAATGGTCGGAACTGGCGATCGTGGGTCACGCAATCCCTATGGAGGCTCACCAATCGCTGGGTGTGGCACTCGAAGCTTTCCTGGTTAGCCGTTTTCCCTTCCAAGGCGCCAACCTGGCCGGGTGATGGCGGCACACGCACCCTGGATCCTGCCCGCCGATCAGATCCATATCTGGTGCTTTCCTCTGAGGTTTTCTGCCACTGTTGCCCAAGGTCGTGGACAGCGCCTGTCTCGGGGCGTTGGAGCGGTGGCGTTTCCATCGATTCAGGGTGCACCCGGAATATGTCGGCTCATTGGTTGTAGCAACTGCCGAGCCGTCCCCCGAGTTACAGCTCTTGCATATTTCCCTGTCGTCGCTGCTTACATCACAGCCGTCGTTGCCCATACCAATAAATCTCGCCTCGCGTATGGCCTGGCCGGAGGGGCGATGTCCTATATCGCCGCCTGTCGTGCGATGCGGGGATTCTCCGATGCATTGAGGGCGGATCCGAATCGCACCGGTATCGGTATGACCCATGAGGAAAAGCGGCTGTTTTGAGTGGTGCTGCTTGCAAAATGCCGGTAAAACCGATACATGGCCCTTATCCCCTTTCCCGCAGCGATCCAGGATGGTCCTTGCAGCGAGATCGATATCCTTGACACCCAGTGAGGCACAGTCTCACTCCCAGGCCAGATGGAGTTGAGCAGGAAATCCGGGTCTTTGATGCGCTGGGTCAGTAAGTATTCACCTGTTATTTTGTCATGAAATATGCTCGTCAGACCCTCTTCGTTCTCAGTAATCGCAATCTTCCTTGCGACAGCACTGGTTACGCTGCTTGGAGTTATTGGCCTTCTAACGATTGATCCGGCGTATCTGAACACACTTTTCAGTTCATTAATCCTTGAGCTCGTCGTTGCGGTCATTGGGCTGTTTAAGGCAACTGACTGGTTTGGCCCAAGCGGTACTTTGCCTGTAGCTTCAACGATTCAAGGAAATTGGTGGCAGTTTATTCGCCAAGAAAGACAGAACGCTATTAGTTTTATTCAAATCACCTATTCGGAGGATCAACAGCAGTTCCTCATCGAGGGTGATGCATACACGGCAACAGATGAACCGTTTGCTCGTTGGTGGAGCGTTGGAGCTTCCCTGAATGTGGCTACGCGTGAACTCAGGTACTTCTGGACTGGCGACCACGAAACTTCGGAAGATGATTTTTCAGGAGTAGGATACTTTAAATTTAGTTGCCCAGCCGGAAGCGATCAGCCCGATAGGGGCGTTGGTTGGTACACGACGGGGAATATTGACCATTTGAATGTGACCGCCAAACAAAAAAGTAGAATTGCTACCAGTATCCAAAACTCAAGCTAAGATAATGGTATCAGACAAGAAGACCCGTCTGGAAAAGGGCAAACTTGCATCTTTGGTATACACAAAGTGGAAGAGTTCAAATACGATTTCACAATTTAAAAATGACGGTGATAATGACTAACTAAGTGGTAAGCAAGCAGGTCTTTTCAATT
>JBDLIZ010000470.1:0-4936 GCA_039714615.1 Pseudomonadota bacterium
TCCCTGAATGACAATTTCTGATAGTGCCCATCCGCGACATACTCCAGGGCTGCCCGCATCTTGTATGCGGGATGATAGCCCCTGAGCACTAATGCCTTTTCGTGGTCCTTTCCAAAGAATATCAGCGAGGGTGTAAAGTGAGTCTTTTCCCGTGCGGCATACTCCTTTACGGTCATGGTATTGCCCTCGGGGTCAGTGATCTCCTCGGTGCTGAATACATTGAGGCCGATGACGTCGAAATGCCTTGTGACATACTCGACCACATCGGGCTTGGACAGGTTTTCTTCCATTATTGCCTTGCAGTAGGCGCAATGCGTTTGACCGAAATAGATGATGATGCCTGATTTTCCGGCGTTCAGGGCCTCCTTCAAATCTTCTCGTAAATCGAGAAAACTGGCCTTGAACCAGTCTGGATGCCCGTCGAGATAATCGGTTGGCAGATCGTCGAAGGTGTATTGTTTGGGTACGTCTTGGGCCCGTGCAATCCCGCTAATAATCGGAGACTGAGCCAGAGTTACAACGGCGCTGCAAAGGACTGCTGATAAATAACTCATAATTCAGGAGACAACTCTGAATAAAAATTATAAGACCTGTATAGAAGGATGCGCTGTGCGTACCAAAGATTGGTGCAAAACCATATCTTGAATTGGTGGTCCCGAAAATCAGAAGCTGTCTGGTTGAAAAGCAATCGAAGCGAAAAGGCCTTGAATCGAGGAAATTTCTTCAATGGTTGGAAGCGAATAGCCTAAAAGCTATTTAACGACAAGCATCGAAGATATGCACCAATATCAAGGACTTTGCAGCCGATTAATTTCCAACCAGACAGCTTCTTATATCTTAAACAATATCGAATCGATCGAAAACCATGCTGAATTGTCCTCGGCCATTGGTCGTGCTACGCATTGTAGTAGTATAGCCCATTCACCTGTCTTGAGCAGCGAACGACTTTGATTCAGGAGTTGAGGCAACAATGACAAAATACAAATTAAGGTTTCTTGAGCCGCAATATACCCAAACGCAGCAGCAGCAGCGTCAAGAGACACTCGCCGAGATCGACGCTTTCATCCGCTCGATGTATGGACGCACACTGGCCATCGTCACGCTGGACGATACCCAGAGCACCCAGTGGGATCAGGTCGGGGAATTCGATTACCAGGATTATTTTGGTCAGGAGATCATCAACCAAGTCTCCAACGGCACGACACAGACCCTGATTATCCGTAACGACAAAGGGCTTCCCGTAGCATTGGCCTCGCGGAATCCGCAGGGCCAATGGCGGGGGTTGGAGATCATCGAACCCTTACGCCAAGAGGTCTTGAGCATGATCAACTTCCAGGAACAGGAACTGAGTTGACACTCTCATAGCCATGACGAATGACAATCCGGGTTAAGAACGGGTGCTGAACTTGCGCTTTCTTGCACTAAGTTTAGTATAGGTATCAGTGAGGAGTTTGAGCTGGCGGCATAGGAGTGGAGAAAGATGACCCTTAAGACCAACGTCTTTTTGTGGGTGTTTCTAGCGACCGCCGTGCCCATATTTACGCTGACCTTGTATGCCACGAGCTATAGCGAAAATCTCTATCTCGCGGACGTTCACCGCGATATCGGCGAAAGTCTGGGCAACGTCGCCTCCGAGATTCGCCGCCGCATGCTGTTAGAGCGGGAATTGCTCGAAGGGCTCACCTTGGCACCGATCCTGCGGGATTTTATCCCGGTGCTGAATGCCAGGGCCGAAGATAAACAACACCCGGAATCGTTATCCCGAATTCAGCGATTGGAAGACTTTTTAGAGTCCTTCCAGACGATCATTCCCAGCATGTCAGATCTGCGGATTCTGGATGCTCAAGGCAATACCCTGGTCATGGTCAAGTCCGGTCGACATTCGCAATCTTTCATGACGGATCCCCAAACCCTGACCTATGTCGAAGAACCTGTCGATGATAACGCATTCACACTTTACCTGAAGGGGCTGGCTCCAAACGAGTTTGGCTATACCCTGTTACCTCAAGACGCCATTGATGCCGTAACCCTAGAGCACGCCCCCGTTTTTGATACTGTTTTGGCCCTTGGTGAGACTCAACACACCGTAGGTTATCTGATAGCGAAGGTGCGACGCGATCCTATCGATCGGGTCCTGCATGTAACCCCCCGTCTCTATAAAGGCAAGCTGTTGATCGCTGAGATCAACTCCGATGACCCACAGCGAGATGGACTCATTCTTTACGATGACTCGAATGACATCACCCTTGGTTCAGATCGATTAGGAGTAGAAAAATTATGGGAATCACACCCGGACCTGTATAACACCGCTCAGCTAGAGTTGTTTGGTTATCTGGACAGTCCAAATGGTGAGATGCGGACCTATTATGCAGAGTTTCTCCCCTATTCCGACCAGTTCCTGAGTTGGGTGGTCGCCACCCGTATCGACCTGAGCAATCTTAGTGCGCCCTTCCAGCGCATCCGCATTGCCATCATCGCCTTCGCCCTGCTTTCCCTGTTGGGCAGCCTGCTCATTGCCCGTCTCGGGGCGAGCAGGATCGCGCGCCCGGTCATGGACCTCGCCGGCAAACTCTCTAGGTATGCCAAGGACGAACGACAACTGCGTGTCAAGCTTCAAGGTCCCAAGGAGATACAGCGCGCGGGAACCGCGTTCAATGATATGGCCGAAACCCTGGAAGAAGCCGAACGGGAACGAGACCAGGCCCAGGCGACCATGCTACAACAGGCCAAGCTGGCATCCCTAGGTCAATTGGCCGCGGGCATCGGACACGAGATCAACAATCCGATTAATAACGTCCTTTCCTTGAGCAAACTGATCGAGCGATCCCTGTCCGATGATGACCAGCACTTGCGCAAGGATGTCACTTCGGTGAGAGAAGAGGCCCTGCGCGCCTCGAGGATCGTCAATGCAATACTCAATTTCGCCCGCCAAGTCCCGCCCGAATACAGCCTTTTCGAGGTCGAGCCCTGGTTACAGGAAACCCTCGCCTTATTGAAACAAGAGGCACTCGAACGCGGGGTCTCATTGAAACTCGATCTGGAGGCACAGTATCTCCTGGAGGGCGACCGAGACCTTCTGGAACAGACGCTCATTAACCTATTACTCAATGCCCTACAGGCCACCCCTCAAGGCAGCTCCATAGACATCGTGGTCACAAGACATCAGCAAGAGCTGGAAATCTCCGTATATGACCAGGGCCCAGGTATCTCCGCAAACGAGATCGGGCGGGTATTTGATCCCTTTTTTACCACCAAACCCACGGGACAAGGCAGCGGCTTGGGACTCTCCCTCAGCCTGGGCATCGTGGAGCGTCATGGAGGAAGGCTCCACATCCAAAACCGGTCGCCAGGCGGTGTCAAAGCAACGATCATATTGCCTCGGGTCGTAGAAATCGCGGAGCATGCCATGAACACACCCCCACGGGAACCGTTGCAATGAATACCCCTGCCACGATTCTTTTTATTGATGATGATCCCAAAGCGGGAAAACTCTGGTTACGGTTCTTGGTAGGGAGTCCCTACCAGTGCCAGGTCTACCGTGATCCACGGCGGGCACTGGCTAGATTCGACTCGGATGGGGCCGAACTGGTCATTACCGACCTGCGTATGCCGGGCATGAGCGGCATAGAACTGTTGAAGGAGATCCGTCAGCGCAACATCGAGACCCCCGTGATCATCACCACGGCCTATGCCAATATGGACAGCGCCATCGAGGCCTTGCGACTGGGTGCCACCGACTTCATCAAAAAGCCCTATGACCTGGAAGAACTCCTGGTGCTGGTGGATAAGACGCTGGAGCACACCCAACTCAAGCGGGAGAATCGCATGCTGCGACGTCAACTGAAGGACGAACGGTTGCGCTATGGCATGGTGGGCACCTCTCGCGTCATGCAACAAGTCTACCGGACGATCGACAAGCTTGCCGAGGTGCAATGTAATGTCATCATCCAAGGTGATTCCGGGACCGGCAAGGAGCTGGCGGCACGGGCGGTCCATAACCGCGGTCCTCATAGCGATGATCCCTTCGTAGTCATCGACTGTGGCGGCATCACCGACACCCTGTTGGAGAGCGAGCTGTTCGGACACCGCCGCGGCGCCTTCACCGGGGCAGACCGGGATCGCAAGGGTCTGCTGGAGTCTGCCGGAACCGGTACGGTCTTCCTGGATGAGATCGGCAATATCTCAGATGCGATGCAAATGAAGCTTTTGAGGGTGCTCCAGGAAGGCAAGATTACACCCGTGGGCAGTACTTCGAACGTCCCTATCCATGCCCGGTTCATTACCGCGACTCACCGAAATCTACAAACCCTGGTGGCCGACGGCCGCTTTCGACATGATCTCTACCATCGCCTGAACGTGGTCACTCTAACCATGCCCTCGCTGCATGAGCGCCGAAACGACATCCCTGCGCTCATAGGTCATTTTGCGATGGAATTCGCGCACAAATATCAGCGCCCCTTAAGAAACTTCTCCGCCACGATGATGCGCCACCTCTGTGAACGCCCCTGGGACGGAAATATTCGCGAACTGCGTAATTACGTGGAACGCTGCTTCATCATGACCGAAGGGGATTGCCTGGATTTAGAGAATGAATGCTTAGAACCACTGGCAACGAACGGGAAGCCACCTCTTGCTGCGAACGAATCGTCGGACCAGGATGCACATTACGATTTACCACCGACGCTGGATAAACTGGAGATAAAACATATCCAGCGTATTCTTGAAAGTGTCGGGGGCAACCAAACTCAGGCCGCAAAAATTTTGGGAATAAACCGCTCGACGCTGTGGCGCAAACTGCGTCAGGTTCGGGACAAAGCGGATTAAATCTGCCATTGGGGACTACCATCGTATTTATGGAGAGGAAATTAAAATAATTGTTATTGTTGAGCTGTGGATAATGTGGGTAACAGGGAAGTTATCCACATTATCCACAGCT